>JBBQPP010000186.1:0-7283 GCA_038217255.1 Bacteroidales bacterium
TCTGTAAAAGCCAGGATAATGAACAATAATAAAATATTTTGTTTCATTAATTTAATAACAGATACTAATGTTTTAAGTTCTTAATTATTCTTAAAATCCAGCGATTGACCAAAATTCCAAGCATAATTTGAATTTTCAAATTGTTGATTTTTAGAAAATTTATACTTTCGCACGTTCATTTAAAATTTTAAAGTCATGATTAAAACAATTAAATTGATTGCATTTGCAATAGTCATATCATTACCATTTTTTTTGGTTCGTGTGTTGGGTCCAACGATTTGCCTGGGCGCACTGCTCAAACTGAAGAACAAGAGCTAAATCAATCGCTTGCAAATCTTGAAAAAGCTGGTTACAACGTAGATACGACAGCTCTTGGTGTTTATTACGTAATGAATAAAACAGGCAATGGATCTTTCCCTTTGGAAGGTGATACCTGCTCACTTATTTACACAGGATTTTTTCTCAATGGGACTATTTTTGACACTTCAGGTGATTATTATCAAGATAGTATCTGGCAGTTTAATTATAAAGAAGTTTCAGTAATCCCTGGTTTTAACGCTGGTATTGCCTTGTTGAATAAAGGTGCGGAAGCCGATGTAATTATTCCGTCAAACCTGGCTTATGGAGCCACAGGTTATGGAGCAATTCCACCCTACACGCCGCTTGTGTTTTCAATGAAAATGCGAGATTTGAAGCCTGTTGTACAAAATTAGACATTTGTAATGAAATTCAGGAATATTTAATCGGATCGGAGAATTCAAGATATATTCCCAATCTAAACATTATTTCCATTTTTGTGTTTTTTTTGAATACAACTGAACCAAAATTTATGGCTTCAATAAATCATGAAAAGGAAATCCGGGATTACAGTCTTGTTGGAGAAGAAACCAAATTAGCAATTGAAAACGGGCTCGCCGAAGCGAGCTGGTACACATCTTCTGTCCCGAGAGAAAAAATGAAGGAGTTGTTAGTTCGTAAAAACGGGCCAGCAATACGCGATACTTTTATTTGGTTTGGACTGATATTTGGTTTTGGATATTTAACAGTTTTGTTCTGGGGGACCTGGTGGTTCATCTTACCTTATTTAGCATACAGCGCTTTGTACGCCTCCACTTCCGATTCACGCTGGCACGAATCGAGCCATGGAACAGCATTTAAAACCGATTGGATGAACAACGCGCTTTACGAGGTTGCTTCATTTATGGTAACACGCCAGTCAACAGTTTGGCGCTGGAGTCACACCCGCCACCACAGCGATACGATTATCCGTGGCCGCGATCCTGAAATTGCAGTTCCTCGTCCTCCAATTATTAAAAATATCATCCTCAATTTTTTTGCATTGAAAAGTGTACCTGCCGAATTTCGCCGATTGCTGATCCATGCCAGTGGTCGGATAGAGAAAGAAGTTGCGACTTATCTTCCAAAATCAGAATACAAAACGGTGATTTTGAAGGCCAGAATTTATGTTTTGATTTATCTTCTTGTTATAGCTGGTTCAATTATATATTCAACCATTTTGCCGCTGCTTTTTATTGGTGTTTCAACTTTTGTTGGGTCATGGCTGATGCCCGTTTATGGACTAACACAACATGCGGGGTTGGCCGAAAATGTATTGGATCACCGTTTGAATTGCCGAACAGTTTATATGAACCGTATGAACCGGTTTTTATACTGGAACATGAATTACCATGTTGAACATCATATGTTTCCCTTGGTTCCCTACCACGCACTGCCCAAACTGCATGAATTTATAAAAAACGATTGCCCACCGGCGTACCCCGGAATTGTAAATGCTTTTCGTGAAATTATACCCGCAGTGATAAAACAGTCTGGAGACCCGTCATATTTTGTTGAACGGAAATTACCTGTAACATCAGTTACATTAGAAAAAACAACACACAAATTCATTGGAAGCACAAAAGATGCCGATTCAAATGGCTGGGTGAAAATTTGTGAAACCGGCCAGCTTCAAAGAAATGAAGTTATCCGGTTTGATTGTGATGAAAATAGTTTTGCAATTTATCAAACCGAAAACGGCAACTATTATGCTACCGATGGCATTTGTACTCATGGAAATATGCACCTTTCTGAAGGCTTGGTTTTGGGCGACCAAATTGAATGTGCAAAACACAATGGCCGGTTTAAAATTACAGATGGTTCGGTTCAGCGACCGCCGGTTTGTGTTGGATTGAAGACTTATAAAGTAATCGAAAGGGAAAATGCGCTTTACTTGAATCTAAATTCGGCAAAAGGCAAAGGAAGTGAAGAAAAAAGGCTGAAATTTAAAGTGATAAGCAATAACAATGTTGCTACATTTATAAAAGAGTTGGTACTTGAACGGTTTGACAATTCAGTCGAATTCAAGTTTAAACCCGGAGAATATATCCATCTGGAAATTCCTGCACACGAAACTGAATTTAAAACCATCGAAGTAATCGAACCGTTTCACACAACATGGAAACAACAGAATATTTTCAACTATTTCTCATTCAATACATCCAAAACGCGCCGGAATTATTCAATGGCCAACAATCCTGAAAATACCCTGCAAATCAAATTCAACGTTCGCATTGCAACACCACCGCCAGGAATCAATTGCAGCGCGGGAGTTGGCTCTTCATATGTTTTCAATTTGAAACCCGGCGATACAGTTTTTGCTACAGGCCCGTTTGGCGATTTTCTAATTAAAGAAACTGAAAATGAAATGGTTTATATTGGTGGAGGTGCTGGAATGGCGCCACTAAGTTCACACATTTCCTATCTTTTTGAAATGTTAAAAACCAAACGAAAAGTTAGTTTTTGGTACGGTGCACGCTCACTTTCAGAACTTTATTACGATGAGTATTTTGAAAATCTGGAGAAAATTCATTCAAATTTTTCATTTCATGTTGCACTTTCTGAACCATTAAAATCGGACAATTGGAGTTCCTATTTTGGTTTAATACATGAAATTCTTGAAAAGGAATTCTTAATGAAAACAATTGAAGCCAGTAAAAAAGAATACTATTTATGTGGCCCGCCACCAATGATAAATGCTTTGCTGGAAACACTTTCTAAATACAAAGTTCCAAATGAGATGATTTCGTTTGACGAATTTTAATAAATTGAAATATATGTTCTCCATAATTATTTTACACATCAAATTGAAAAACTAAAATCCACTTTTTGTATAAAAACAGAGTAAAATATCAGGACTCACTGTAAATAATTAATATTTTCGCTCAAGTAAACCAGATAATAAAATTTAATGAGTAAATCCATTATTATAGTTGGAGCTGGAATAGCAGGCCTTTCGGCGGGATGCTATGCACAAATGAATGGCTTTAATACCACTATCTTCGAATCGAATAAAATTCCAGGTGGGTTGTGTGCCGCCTGGGAACGTAATGGATACACATTCGATACAAGCATGCACATGTTAACCGGTTCTTCTACAGGAACCTTAAATAAAATGTGGAGAGAGTTAGGGGTTGTTGAAAATTTCAGGTTTTTTTATCACGACCTGGCATTACAAGTAGAGGGGTTGGGCAATAAACTTTCTGTTGTTAGCGACAAAGAAGCAATGGAAAAAGAGATGCTTGCCATTTCTCCAAAAGATGAATTGTTGATTAAGGAATTCACCGATTTAATTTTTGGCTACGATCTTATGGATACTAGTTCTCTAAAGCCATACAAACTGCAAAATTCTTTCGACAGGCTGAAGACCTTTCCTTATGTTCTGCCGCTGATCCCCAATTACTTGAAATATAAATCGAAAACAATTCAGGATTTTGCTCGTCAGTTTGAAAATCCATTTCTTCGGGAGGCTGTCAGATTTTTTATAGACGCACCGGGGTGGCCAATGCCAAAATTTCCATTGGCCCTCATGTCCGGTTTTATGAAAAGCAGTTTAATGGAAGCTGGTACTCCAGAGGGTGGTTCGCAAAAAGTTGTTTTGCATATTGCAAAATTATATGAAAACCTTGGGGGTGAGATTAAATGTGAAAGCCAGATTACTAACCTTATTATTGAAAATGAAATAGTAAAAGGTATTTTACTTGAGGATGGTACAGAAACAAGAGCAGATTATGTCATTTGGGCAGGTGACGGGCACAGTCTTGTTTTTGATATACTTGGAGGAAAATACATGGATGATAACATCAGAAATATGTTTTTCAATTGGAAACCTGTAAGACCACTGCTTCAAGTGATGATTGGCGTAAACCGCGATTTGTCGGATGAGCCACGGCGGGTTATTATTAAGCCCGATGAACCGGTTGTAATTGCTGGTGAAGAGCACAATTGGCTTACCGTTATTCACCATTGCTATGATAAAACGATGGCACCTGAAGGAAAATCAGTAGTTGAGGTTTGGTATGATACTGATTATGAATATTGGAACGTTTTGTCAAAACACAGGGAAGAATATGAAACTGAAAAAAAACGGATTGCCGACTATACAATTGCTCAACTTGAAAAACGGTGGCCAGGATTTACAAATAAGGTAGAAGTAGTTGATGTTCCAACTCCTGCTACTTACCAGCGATACACCGGCAATTGGAAAAGTTCGCCTGATGGATGGTATATTACTTCCGAAAACTGGAAAGAAAACCGTCCTGTACGAAATTTGCCGGGACTTCAGGGATTGTATTTGGCCGGGCACTGGACAGCACCGTTTACAGGCACTGTAATTGCAGCATTGTCTGGCCGCCAAATCACGCAATTGATTTGCAAAAAGGAAAGGAAAAGGTTTAAAACAGAGAAGATTTTTTAGTCATGGACAACTTGGCACTTGATACCTGAACCCGGAACCCGGAACTATTTTCACGAAAGCCAGACATATAAAAATATTGTAATACCCGATAAAATTGCCAAATGCAGACGCCAATCTGTAATCCCTTCAAAACGTGCTACTCCTGCTGAATAATTGATCGTTGTTTTTTCGAGCTTTTCGGGAGTTGTTTTTTCAGTAAATGCTGAAACAGCAAAAAGAACTCCGGTAATCAGAATTTCAGCCCATAAACCACGATAACCAAAATTTAGTGTGAGTTTATGATGAAGTAAAGGGAAAAGTTCTTTTCCGGCACTTGGCCCAAGTAGCTGATCGGTAACAAAAATGGTAGCAAGCACAATTCCCACAAGCACCGACAACGCAGCTCCCTTTAGCGTTACTTTTTTGCTCACAATACCAAAAAAAATGGCCGGAAAAACTGGAAGAACCAAATATGCAGTAATGGTTTGAAGGTATTTATACAAACCTTCCTCATTTTTATAAACCAAATAAGCCGCGCCAATTCCAAAGAAAGTTACAATCAAAATTATATAACGCCCCATTGTAACCTGTTTCTTTTCAGAAGTGTTTGGCCTGAACTCCAAAACAAAATCACGCACAACCAATGTTGAAACCGAGTTGAGCACTGCAATGAGCGAGGTAACCAGCGCAGCCACAAGCGATGCCAGCATTAATCCCCGCAAACCGCTCGGGAGCAGTTTGTTCAGCAGCAACACAAAAGTTTGTTTGGTTTCCTCGCCCTGCAATTCACCTGGGAAAAGGGCAAAAGCGATAACTCCCGGCAAGGCAAAAATGAATATGGGGAAAAGTTTTAACAAAACTGCAAACATTGAACCCCAGCGCGCTTGTTTAATATCGGGCGCCGAAAGAACCCGCTGAACGTTAACCTGGTCGATTCCCCAATAAAAAATACCGGCATAAAATGCGGTGGCTAATATCCCCCAAAACGGATAAACAGGATCATCATAAGGGGCTGAAATTTTCATCATTTCAGGCACTTTTTCCATTAATCCGCTCCAACCATCAACTTTATCAAGACCAATAAACAGCATGATCGAAGCTCCGCCTATCATGAGAACAACCTGAATAACATCAGAATAAGCTACTGCAGTGAAACCGCCAATCATTGTAAAAATAGCTACGACTATACCAATGTAAAAAGCAGTGGTCATCACATCCCACCCTAAAATACTGTTTAGTACCAGCGCCCCGGCAAACAGAGTGAAAGCCAGTTTTGTCATTATACTGATTATGAGCATTAAGCCTGAAAAGAAAGTCCGGGCATGCCGGTTGTATCGCATTTCAAGGAATTCAGGGATTGTGTAAATCTTGTTTTTCATGTAATAAGGAAACAGTACTGCGCAGGCAAAACCCAGTGTTATTGCACAAGTCAACTCAACCGAGCCTGCTGATAGTCCATAACGGTATGAATCGCCCGACAAACCAACCAGATGCTCAGCACCAATATTCGTAGCAAACAATGATGCCCCGATTACCGGCCATTTCATCGACCGACCGCCCAGAAAAAAGTTGCTGCTGTTTTGCCCTGCTTTTTTTTGGTAGGCCATGAAAAGACCAAACGACAAGCTTCCTGTAATTACTATACTCAAAACAATCCAGTCCAGAGTAGTCAGCGATAAAATCATTGTTTTATTAGTTTAGTTTTTTTATTAAAATGTCTAAGCGTTGAATGCTTTGCACCATTGCTCTCACTGTGTGATAATTGATTTTCCATGAATGGCCCATGTGGGTCCAAATGGGTTCTCCTTTTCTTGAAAGCAGTGGAAACCACTCGCCAACACCTTTATTTATTACTTTATCGAAAACAAAGCGATGAACATTTTTATAGGCTTCCCAGTATTTTTCGTCGCCAAAAAGAATCACTCCGTCAAGCATTCCGATTAAAACTTCAGCTTGTTGCCAAAATTCCTTTTCTTTGTCGTAAACACCGCCGGAGTGAGGACCTTCAACATACACACCGCCCAGTTCATAGTCTATTCCGTTGTTTATGGTATGGTCGAAAATAATTTTAAAAGTATCAGCATATACCTGTGGATCAGTTTTTAATATTTCGAGGGCATGAATCAAAAGCCACGCAAATTCGGCGTTATGTCCATAACATGTATTATCGGTTGCATTGCCTTTTTGACCTTCTTCTGAAAAACGGTCCCAACCCCAAATAATGTCGAATTTAATTTGGGGCGCGATGCTCCAGTCTTTATAAAACTGCGGTATCCCTGTTTTATAAACAGGATGATTGATTCGGTTTAACAACAAATCAATATCTTCCAAAAGCTTTCTGCGGTGTACTTCCTCACCAGAACATTCATACAAAGTAGTAAATGCTTCCATCAGGTGCATGTGCACATCGAGGGTTTTGCGGTCGCCTCCCGCAGCGCCAGGGCCGGCCAAAATCCAGTCGCGGCTGAACATTTCGAAATATCCGCCAAAATAAGTGTCTGAACAATATTTCTGTATCAGGTCGAATGTTTTTTTTGCGTATTCAATTCCC
>JBBQPP010000187.1:0-7280 GCA_038217255.1 Bacteroidales bacterium
TCAATAACCACTCCTTTGTCCTCATCAATTTCAGCCATCAAATAATTTCCGTCTTTTATTTGTGGAACGGTGTATGGAAAAACGTTGGTTACGCGGTCAACTTCTTTCGGATTGTTTAGGTCTGAAATATCAATTGACACCAGGTCAATATAACTGTCGGCATACAACATATCGTTTTTTATCGCCATATCAATGTTTCCTGGGATTTCGATGAAGGCCACATTTGCAGGATTCTTCGGGTCGCGGTTATCAATAACATGGATTCCTTTTAACTCTTCGTTTATAAAAATGTAACCATCTTTAAAATATATTTTCCCGGGATTATTTAAATCCCGAGGAGAATCAGTTGATACAGCAGATCTCAATTCAGCATAACTCATGTAAACCGGCACATTGCGCAGGTCGTTTTCATAAATTACATCTTTGCAAGCTGAGAAAAATATCGCAAGAAAAATTGTTACAAATAATTTGAATGTATGTTTTTTCATGATGTCATTTATTTAAATATTATTCCCATTGAAAAACTTAGCCTTGTATAGCGCTGCTCCAGTTCATATTTATCTTTTCCTGAAAAATTTAAATCATGGTAGCGATATCCCAACGAAAAGCTGAGGCCAAAATTTTCGCCTAAAAAAGTTGTAAAACCAAATCCGGGATTGATGAGTATTCCGCCGCTGGATTTCAAATACTTTGGTGGAATATTCCGGGATTCGTATTGTTTGTAGATTTCGGACGATTGCTGTTTTTCGCCCGGAATTAAATACCCTGATTTTAAAAAGAAATGCGGAGAAAATTTTGTTGGACGAAACCTGTATCCAAGCTTTGCAAAAACCGGGATATACGACTGTTCCATATAATATTCGACACCGGTACCGGCACCGATAAAGATCTTATTTGTCAACCCATAATTCAATGAGCTGTGCAAAAAGCTTAATTCATTTTCTTCGTTATTTGAGTTGCCAACCAACACACCATATTCAGTATCAAAAAAATAGGGGATTTCAATCGAGTTAAAGTGTTTTTCTGGCTTACCAGCGAGGATTGTATCCACTTCTGAACGCTGGAAAACCCAAGTTGTATTATTCGATTCTACTTTTATGTTTTCGGGCGACAAGGGTTCAACCAACTTTCCTTTAATGACACTCCCGTTTTTTAAATGCACATGAACTTTTTGTTTTTGTGACCAAACGGAAGTGAAAGTGGCAAAAAACAAAATCAGTAAAATAGTTTTTTTCATGGTCAGTGGTGTTTTGGTTTTCGATCAGTTTTTCTTTTTCACGGGAATAAAACTTACTTGCTGAATATTTTGAAGATTTGAATAATCGTACTGGTAGAAACCATCATCGCCAATTAAAAACAAATAATCATCAATCGGAATTACATCATATGTTTTAATGTTTGCAAACCGGGCAATTTGATGATCGTCAATGTTCAGTTTATCTTCAGCATCATAAATTTTGAGTCCATCATCGCCATCGCAAACAAACAGTGTTTGGTCATCGATTCCCAAACCATAAGGTCCGGATAACGGATAGGATGCAAGTAATTCGTTGTTTTTATAGTCATCTGAAAGTTTAAGCACATCAAGCCGATTGGTATTACTTCCGCAAACATTTCCGCCACGTAAAGTTATATAAGCATAACCATTAGAAATTACCACCGGATCACAACTTGTAACATGCCAAAAACTGCCAACATAATCTAGTAAAGTCGGAACTTTGATGCTAAAAATCTGCATCCCTGAGCGCGTTCCCAAAAACATGTGCTTGTCGTAAATAAACATGGTTTCAATGTCCCAGCCTACATTTTGCTTGCCAATATCTTTGGGTTTTTCAGGAGTTTTTACATCGAACATGTACAATGTCGCATTATCAACTGCATATAAATAATTGTCGTATAAACCAAATCGTGCCATCGAGCCGCCAATTCCAAAGGAAATTCCAGCCGCACCTTGTGCTCCCGATCCAACATTTGCCAACATATCAGTTTCAGCGTAACCAAACCTGATATAATTGGGATAATAATGATATTCTATTTCTTGTCGAACTTTCTTTATTTCCCAGTCGATAACAACACCTTTTTCCTGATCGACTGAAGCCAATCTGTAATCTTCATTTACAGGAGGAGGTGTCATGTAAGGAAAAACATCTTTCACGCGGTTTACTTCTTTTGGATTAGCAATGTCGGAAATATCAATGGCCACAAGGTCAATATAACTATCAGCATATAAAATGTTGTTTTTAATGGCAATATCCACATTCCCCGGAATTTCAATGAATTTAAGATTTTGTGGGCTACGAGGGTTGCGGTTATCTATTATATGAATTCCTTTCATTTCTTCGTTCACAAAAATGTACCCGTCTTTAAAATAAATTTTCCCGGGATTTTTCAAATCGGTTGCATTAGTTGTTTTTACGGCACTTCGTAAATCTTCGAATGATAAATAAACGGGGGAATTTGCTGTAAAAACTTCAGTATATTCATCCATACACGAGTTGAAAAAAACAAATAAAATAAGAAGCGATATATTTCTGATTGTTTTCATTACCGTAAAACTTTAATTAAAAATAAAACCTAATTTGATTGTTAATCTGTTGTAGTCAATATCAAGTTGATAATCGTTTTCACCCTTGTAAGTGAGCCGATGAAACTGATAACCAAATGCAAACGACATTCCGAATCCTGATGAAAACATGCGCTGGTAACCAATTCCCGGATTTATAATGAACCCACCTTTTGTATCTAGTTCGTTACTATAATTGCCCGGATTTGGCCATGGCATACTATCATAATAATAATATGGTTGAATATTGTAATTATAAACAGGATTGGAATCTTCGAGTGGCACTTCATAACCAGTTTTCAAAAACAGATATGGTGTTGAATATGAATCTCTTAACTTATATTCGATATTTACAAATACCGGCAAATAGGTTTCTTTTAAAAACTCAAGACCAATTCCCACACCAGCCGAAAGTTTAGGCATTATTGCATAATTTAATGCAGATGAGAAACTAAACGGAGCAGATTGACTGTTTTCCGAATTCCCTGCCAAAACCCCAAGTTCAGTGCGCAAATTGAATGGCGAATCGTAACTTTTTTCACCAAATTTTTCATCTAATCCTTCTTTTTTATTTGTTACCCGTTCAACTTCATCGGCCTGAAAAATCCAGAGGTTACCAGCAGATTCAATTTGAAGTTTTGATAAATCTTCTGAATACTGATATTTTCCTTTTAGGATAGTCCCGTTTTTCAAATAAACATAGCCCTTTTGAGGTTGTGCAAAAACGGGAAATACCATAATTATTGTTAAAACCAAAAAGCACAATTTTTTCATAGTAGTTGAGTTGTTTTTACCAGTGAGATGAAAGAAAAGGAACAAGGGTTGCGTTGGAAGAGTAACAAAAACAATTATTTGAGAAATCCTGCAGAATCAAGCGCTTCAACTGCCTGTATTGCTGAACTTTCGTCAAAAATATTGATTCTGTTTTTTCTTATTTGAATGTGCCTGATCATCAAACTTAGAACGCACATCCAGTGATTTCCTGTAAACAATAATTCCGTGTTCCTGAAACAGCATATAAGTAAGGTCGTGTTCGTAAAAAACATTATTCAATGCCTGAAGTAACGGAGTATTTTCGAAAGTCTTGGTTATTGTAAAAGGCTCAATCCAACTCTCTTTATAGAAAACTTTCAATCCGTATTTTTCGTGAATTGTGGTAAGAAAATCTTTGAGCGGTTGATTTTGAAAAGATTCGTTGAGTTTTATTTCATTTACGTTCTGTGCAAAAGAACGACCGGTCAAAAAAATAAACAGAATGGCTACTAAAATGATATGGTTTAGTTTGATTAATTTCAATGTTTAATACCGTATATTAGTGCTGTTTATTCTGATTTTCATAAAACCTGACCGTGTAAAATTGATCCGTTAGATTGCACCTTGTTTAAAAGGTGAAATCTCATATTATATTAAACCACAAGATTAGTAAAAACAGTCACCGTTTTTTTGAACAGACCATTTTTTTTTCAATCTTCGGAAAAAAATAAATTCGGCTCAAAAACTTAACAGACTAAAAAATGAAACAAAAAATTGCAACAGTTCTTCTTGTTTGTGCCACATTGACTTCCATTTCGCAGGAAAAATTGGATTATTTTTTGCCTACGGATGTAAGTTATGATAAAAATATACCCACACCGGAGCAATTTTTCGGACAGGAAATGGGCGAATGGCATTTAACACACGACCAGATTTTGTTTTATATGAAAGAAATTGCCAGGGTTTCAAATCGCGCAATTATTCAGGAATACGCCCGTTCGTGGGAAAACCGGCCACTTGTTCACCTGATTTTTACCTCAGAAGAAAACCACAAAAATTTGGATGAATTAAAAGCGCTACATGTACAATATGCCAATTCCGTTGGAAATATCGACAAATCGAAAATTCCATTGGTTGTTAATTTAGGATATGGAGTTCATGGAAACGAATCGAGTGCAAGCAATTCATCGGTTTTAACTGCTTATTATCTGGCCGCTGCGCAAGGTGAAAAAATTGACAAATTACTTGCCAGCACAATCATTTTAGTTGATCCGTGTTTAAATCCCGACGGATTTACCCGCCACAGCACTTGGGCAAATATTCACCAAAGTGAAATATCTAATGGAGACAGTAACTCGCGCCAGTTTAACGAAGTTTGGCCAAGTGGCCGGGGAAATCATTATTGGTTCGATATAAACCGTGACTACCTTTTATTGGTTCATCCTGAGTCCATAGGACGGGTTGCAAAATTTCATGAATGGCTCCCCAACATTGTTACAGACCATCATGAAATGGGCGCAAATTCCACTTTCTTTTTTCAGCCTGGAGTTCCCACCCGAAATAATCCCCTGACTCCGGAAAGCAATTATATTCTTACCCATAAAATTGCGGATTATCATGCCAAATATCTTGATAAAATTGGAGCCACCTATTTTTCGGAAGAACAGTTTGACGACTATTACTTTGGTAAAGGTTCGTCATATCCTGACATTAACGGAAGTGTTGGGATTTTGTTTGAACAGGCCGGTTTCAGGGGTCGGATTCGTGAAACTTCAAACGGAACCAGAAAGCTGAGTTATGGAATTCGCAACCATTTTACAGTTACGCTTTCCACGCTCGAAGCTGCCATGAATTTAAAAGACGAATTGCTTCAAATGCAACAGGATTTTTATTCTGATGCATTGAAGCTGGCCGACAAAGACCCGGTAAAAGCCTACATTTTTGGGAATGAAAACGATATTGTAAAAACGCAGTATTTTATTGATTTATTAAACCAGCATCAAATTGATGTGTTTGCCAACGAAACTGAAATCAGCAAAAACGGAACAGTTTTTAAACCTGCAAAAAGTTTTGTTGTGCCGCTCAAACAAAAGCAATTCAGGTTGATAAAATCGCTTTTCGACAAAGCAATTACTTTTGCCGACAGTACTTTTTATGATGTTTCAACCTGGACATTTCCATACACCTTTAATATTCCTTTTGCTGAAATCACCACTTTGAAAGACATTCAAATTTCAAAAGAAAAAGTGGAAACAAAAAAAACTGAAGGTAAAGTTATTGGCGGGAAAAGCAACCTGGCATACCTTTTCAGGTGGAATGAATATACTTCTCCGTCAGCACTGTACCAATTGCAAAAAGCAGGTTTGAAAACAAAAGTTGCCACAGAAAAATTCAGTTTCAACGTAAATAGCTATGACGAAGATTTTACTTTTGGAACAATTCAAATACCCGTTAGTGACCAAAGTTTGAACGAGAACCAGATTTTCGATTTGATTTCTTCGGTTTCTAAAAATACAGGGATTGATTTTTACGGATTAACAACAGGATTATCACCACAAGGGATTGATTTGGGAAGCAACAATTTTGAAGTTTTAAACGAACCCAAAATTTTGCTTTTTGTGGGAGGCAGCAGTCGCAGCCTAGATGCCGGTGAAATCTGGCACCTTTTTGATCAACGCTACAAAATACCGGTAACACTTGTTGAAACTGAAGATTTAAGTTCGGTTAACTTATCAGGATACAACACAATTATACTTCCCGGTGGTTCTTACAATGAGTGGAGCAAACTGGAAACTGAAAACCTAAAACGCTGGGTGCAACAGGGCGGAACCCTAATTGTCTGCAAAAGTGCGGCTTCCTGGGCTGCCAAAAATAATTTCGGCAAAACAAAATACAAAAAAGATAGTCAACCAGATTCAACAGTAAATATAACTTACGAAAGTCGCTCGAAAGATATGAATATCAATGTAATCAGCGGGGCTATTTTCAATACTGCCCTCGATATCAGCCACCCACTTTGCTACGGATATGCTGAGAATACATTGCCGGTTTTTAAAAGCGGGAACCAGGTTGCCGAACCACTGGGAATAAAATATGCCGAACCTGTAAAATTTACCGCCGAACCTTTCCTGAGTGGGTTCGTATCGGATAAAAATCTGGAACAAATTAAAAACGGCCCGGTTGTTTCAGTACAAAATATTGGCCGGGGAAAAATCATCAGTTTTCACGAAAACATGACCTTCCGCGGAATTTGGTTAGGTACCAACAAATTGCTGGCAAATGGTGTCTTTTTTGGAAGTGTAATAAAATAATTGTCTTATTATTTTATCGTAGTGAACATTCTGCCAAACCTGATTTTTGCCGGGAAACTTTTGTCTTTATCCAAGGAAAGCCAAATGAATTTTGCTTTTCCAACCACATGGTCTTCAGGCACAAAACCCCAGTAACGCGAATCGGCTGAGTTGTGGCGGTTGTCGCCCATCATCCAGTAATAATCAAGTTTAAAAGTGTAGCTTTTGGCAACTTCTCCGTTAATTTTGATTTCACTGCCGTTCACCTCAAGTTTGTTATTTTCATAAACACTGATTATTCGATTATAAAGTGGCAGATTTTCGATTGTTAGTTGCACTGTTTTACCTTTTGCCGGGAGGGTAATTGGTCCAAAATTATCGACATTCCACTGATAATTTTTATCGGACGGAAAAATATTCTGATCCCATTTACCGGGCTCTTCTGTCAATTTTTCAACAGAGGTTACATTGGAAAACTCTTTCATTTTCGCCACATTTTCTTCGGTAAGCGGAAACATATATTGTTCGCTCGAAAAAGCTTCGCGGTCGGCAACAGCTATGTTTAACTTCTCTAAAGCTTTTGGGTTCAAAGAAGTACCGTTAGTTTTAACGATGTAATTATGCTGCATTCCGGGTATCGATTTCTGTGGTTTACCATTTACAAAAAGTTGTCC
>JBBQPP010000188.1:0-7272 GCA_038217255.1 Bacteroidales bacterium
TGGTCGCGGTCTTTTAGTTCCTGCGTAACCATCAAAAGGTCAACAGGTTTTTCGTTCATCGACAGTTTTTTTATGGCCTCAAAAATTTTCTGATGTTCGTCTTTATAAAAACTATATGTATCGATAAAATCGGCAACGGTAACATAAGCATCCCTTTCCAACATTAAAGCGCCCAAAACTGCTTCTTCCACTTCAATAGCCTGAGGAGGCAGTTTTCCATACTGCGCATTGATTTGTTCAATATTGAAAGTGTTGTTGTTATTCTTTTTCCTTTCGGCCATTTTAAAAACTTAAAAATTATTCGACATTTTAAAAACGAAGTACAAAATTACAAAAATTGACAGGCAGCGAAAGGTAAAAACCCATTAAGTTTTTAAACAAGGGTTATAAACAATTGTTAGTTGTTCTTAGATTTTATCCTCAATAATTTGTGTAATTACCTGACCAAGTGTAAGTCCCATAGCCGCAATTTGTTGTGGGATAAAACTTGTAGCAGTCATTCCCGGTGTAGTGTTAACTTCAAGAAAATAGAATACTTCGTCTTTTAGGATATAATCAATCCTCACTATTCCAGCGCACTGGCATAAATCGTAGATTTCAGAACTGATGTTCTGGCATTTTTCGAATAGATGGGCCGGCAATCGGGCTGGCGTGATTTCTTCTGCCGCTCCCGGTGTGTATTTTGCATCGAAATCAAAAAACTCGTTTTTAGGAAGTATCTCGGTTACTGGGAACACAATTTTTTTGTTACCGATTTTTACCAAACCACAGGTAAATTCTTTTCCATCGATAAATTCTTCAATCAAAGCATCGTTACTTTCTTCCCATGCTTTTAAAATCGCGGGTTCAATATCTTCCTGTTTTTTCACTTTTGTTATGCCAAAACTCGATCCTCCGGCATTGGGTTTGATAAAAACAGGTAATCCAAGTTTTTCAACAATTGATGCAGGATTGATTATTTCCGCTTTCGAAATTTTAAGTGATTTGGCCATTTTGATATTGAAATTGCTCAAATACTTGTTGCAAAACCACTTGTTGAATGTCAACGACGAAGTGTGGACATTGCTGGTGGAGTAGGGGATTCCAAGCAACTCAAAATATCCCTGTAAAATTCCATCTTCGCCGGGTGTGCCATGAATTGTAATGTAGGCAAAATCAAATTTTATTTTATTGTTTTCAACTACAAAACTAAAATCGGATTTATCGACTTCGGCAATTTTTTTGTCTTCCTGCAACACAATCCATACTTTGCTTTTCATTTGAATCAGCCACGGATTGAATTTATTTATGTCGATGGCTTTGTAAACATTTGCGCCACTCTTTACTGAAACTACAAATTCTGATGAATCGCCACCTGATATTACGGCGATATTTGGTTTGCTATTCATTGCGGTTTGAAATATAATTTTCCCATTTATCGATTGCCATTGCCATATCTTCGGGCAGTTCTGAATCGAATATCATTTTCTGGTTAGTTGTTGGGTGAATAAAACCCAGTGTTTTTGCGTGAAGTGCCTGACGAGGTAGTATTTTGAAGCAATTCTGCACAAATTGCCTGTATTTGCTGAATGTCGTGCCACGTAAAATTTCGTTTCCACCATAATTTGAATCGTTAAAAAGGGTGTGGTTGATATGTTTCATGTGTACCCTGATTTGGTGCGTACGTCCTGTTTCGAGTTTGCATTCAACATGGGTTACATATCCAATCCGGCGTATAACTTTGTAATGTGTTACAGCAGGTTTACCAAAATCGCCTTCAGGAAAAACAGTGAAAACCTGCCTGTTTTTTAAGCTGCGGCCAATGTTCCCTTCTACTGTTCCTTCATCTTCTTTTACACTTCCCCAAACCAAGGCCTGGTATGTTCGTTCGGTAACCCTATCAAAAAACTGCACCCCCAGTTTTGTTTTGGCAAGTTCGGTTTTTGCAACAACAAGCAAACCTGAAGTATCTTTGTCGATACGGTGTACCAAACCCGGGCGGGGATCTTCGCTGTTGAACAAGGGTAAATCCTTGAAATACCAGGCAAGTGCATTTACAAGTGTGCCTGAGTAATTTCCGTGTCCCGGATGGACTACCAGGCCGGGAGGTTTATTAACAACAATCAACTGGTCATCTTCATAAACAATATCCAAAGGAATATCTTCGGGGATTATTTTTAATTCGCGCCTTGGGTAATCCAGTGCAATTACCACCTCGTCGTTGGGTTTTACCTTGTAATTCGATTTTACGACAACATTGTTTACACGGACGCAACCCGCATCGGCGGCAGCTTGCAACCGGCTTCGGGATGTATTCTTTAATTGGTTCGAAAGGAATTTATCAACACGCAGCGCCGATTGCCCGGGGTCAACTTTTAACCGGTAATGTTCAAATAACCCACCATCTTCCTGTTCTTCGATTTCTTCGTTGTAATCTTCCATAAATTTATTATAGTTCTTTTTGGATGGGTTGCGAAATTTTAATTAAATCGAGGGTCAACCATAAATCAACGGAAGTTCCAAGACTGACTAATTTTATATTTTTACCGGGATATTGTTTCCAAATTATACCAGCAAGAGTATCTTCGGAAGTGATTATAGTTCCATCACAGATTAAAGAACCTGTGTTTAGCATGTTGGAAGTAAGCAACGATTTGGCTTCAACGTATGTCATCCCGGTCAGGTCGGGTAGTGGCGTATCTTGCACTCCTTTGCTACTGCCGATTACCAAATCAACTCTGCTCCCTTTTTGAATAATGTCCCCTTGTTTCAATATTTTTGAATCCTGTTCAATATTTAAAACTAAGTTATTGTATTCCGAAGGTTGATAGGTAATTTTGCCGGGTTTTAACCCACAGTTTTCTATTAATCCCAACGACTGGCGAAACGAAATATCTGTCAATTTTGGCAAAACCACCATTTCAGGCACGGTAGAATTAATTGTTAAAAATACAATCCGGTTCTTTTTAACTTTAAAACCTGGCTCAGGAACCTGTTCTACAACAGCTCCCGGGTTTGCATCGTCAAAGTGCATTGAATCGATAATTTCGAATTTTAGATGGGCTTGTTCTGCTGTTGCTTCAAATTCGTCGATGGTTAATCCTGTGAAATCAGGGACGGGATAAGATTCACCATGGTGGGTGTATGATTTCAACTGCTGTAAAACAATTGCGACGATAACCACAACAATTATTATTGATAAAACAAGGTGTTTGAGAAATACCCGGCTTTTGATAAATTTTTTTAAACTCATTTTAAAATTTGTCGGTAAAAGAAATGCAAAAATAAAGCAAAAAAGATATGCGTTTAATTATGCAACGTTTTTATTCTCAAATTTCTTTATTTCATTCAACTCTGCTTCTTTCATGCTCTTTTCGGCTTCAATATCATAATCATCTTGATTGCCAACTTTTATAAACACAAAAAGGTAAAGAAACAATTCTTTACCTTCTCGCAAAAAGATTTATGTATTTAATTATCTTTTGTGTCTCGGTTCGTCCGAAACAGATAATTTTTTTCTTCCTTTTGCACGACGTGCTTTCAGTACTTTACGTCCGTTTGCAGTTGACATTCTTTCCCTAAAGCCGTGTTTGTTTTTTCTTTTTCTGTTCGATGGCTGAAATGTTCTTTTCATTTCTATTTATTTTTATAATTTTCTATTTGTTTTTTTCGGACTGCAAAAATAGCCCTTTTTTTATCTCTTCCAAAATATGAATCATCTTTTTACAATAATTGACAATATTTTGAGGTTGATTGGGATTCGTGTATAGCTTTTATTTAGAAAAAATCATTTTAAAGGCAATTATAATTAGCAAACCTCCAAAAAGTTTGCGCAACATCCTGTCGGAAATGTTCAGCGAAATATTTGAACCGAAATATGCACCAATAAAAAAAGTAATCGATAAAATAATGGCAATTTTCCAGTTTACTTGCCCGGCTTTCCAGTAATTCCAGGTGGCTAATATGCCAACCGGGGGTATCATAAATGCAAGGCTTGTGCCCTGGGCTTCGTGCTGGCTGAGCCCAAAAATAAAGACAAGAGACGGGATTACGATAATTGCACCCCCAATTCCAAAAACACCCGAAAGTAAACCTGCAATAATCCCAACTGCGATCAATATTACCAACTGTATAATACTCATAATGTTACTGTTCTTTTTTAACCGAAAAACGAAACCCTATTCCGTGAAGGTTTGTAATTTTAATGTTTGGGTCGTCTTTAAAGTATTTTCGCAACCGCGAAATAAATACATCCAAACTTCTCCCAAGGAAGTAATCATCGGAACCCCAAATGTTTTCCAATATTTCATTTCTGCTTAATACTTTATTTGAATTGGCAGCAAAATATTTAATCAATTCCGATTCCTTCAAAGTTAGTGATCTCTGGTTTCCATTTATCGATAGCGTTAAATCATCAGGAAAAAAATCGAAATTACCTATTGAAATTGATTTTGAACCTTCACTTTTTTCGATAGGTTGAGAACCACTCCTTTTTAGGAAGATTTTTATTTTGAGCAATAATTCTTCCATGCTAAAAGGTTTTGGAATATAATCGTCGCCTCCCAGGGTTAACCCTATTATTCTATCTTCGGTCATTGAGCGTGCAGTCAGAAAAATAATCGGAACTTGAACATTTGTTTTACGAATAGTTTGTGCCACCTGAAAACCGTCAATTTTCGGGAGCATTACATCAAGCAGAATCAAATCGAAACTGTATTTATTGAAAAGTTCAAGCGCAACTTCACCATTTTCAGCTACTTCAACTATATATTTGTATTGCTCAAGATTGTCTTTTACGATAAATCTCAGTGCATCATCGTCTTCGACCAATAAAATCTTTTTTTCTTCTTTATTCATATCTAAACCGGAATAATAACTGTAAAAATACTTCCCCCATCAGGATTTTCATCCACTTCTATTTTCCATTTATGTGCAGAAACAATTTTCTGAACATAATCTAATCCAAGTCCAAAACCTTTTACATTGTGAACGTTTCCTGTAGGTACACGATAAAATTTTGTAAATATTTTCTTTCGCTGATCTTTTTGAATGCCAATTCCATTGTCGGTTATAGCGAGTTCAATGTTTTTATTTTTTTTATTTGCCGAGATAGTAAGTAACGGTTTTTGTTCGCAATATTTTGCTCCGTTTTCTAAAATATTCAGCATCAGATTTGAAAAATGAAAGCGGTCAGCAAGTATTTTTATCTTTACATCAACTGTAAATATTTTCACATTTGCTTTTTGTCCAAAGTCGGTTTGTTTAAATTGGGCGGCGATTTCCGTTATTATTTCATTCAAATTAATTTCTTCAAGATTTAAATGAATCCTGTTTTTTTCAAGTGATGCAAGGTTTAGAACCTTTTCCACATTTTTTGATAATCGGGCGTTTTGTTCCTGGATTATTCTGGCATAAGTAAACAGCCTTTCCGGCGTATTTAATATGTCTTCATTATTTAAAACACTTGATGCTATTGCGATTGAAGATATTGGGGTTTTGAGCTCGTGCGTAAGGTTATTTATAAAATTCTTTTGCACTTCTGAAAGCTGTCGTTGCCTTATGATTACAGTTAACGTGTATCCAAAAAACAGCACGATTAGAACAAGTAAACCTGTCAAAAAATACCATATTGAAAGTTGTGATACAAAATATGAAGATCGGTTTGTAAAATGAATCCCAAAGTAATTATTGTAATTTTCTATTGTTTGAAATTGATAATTTGATGGCTTTTCTTCGCCGTTTTGGATAAGCACGCCTTCGTCCATTTGTTCCAAAACAGGATTATAAATAGCAAATTCAAAGTCTGAGTAAATTTCATGTTTTTTGAATTCTTCAATAAGGTGCGATTTTAGAAGGTCTTTGTCGATGACAGTATTAACATTAACGATATAATAATTGCCCGAAATAATTTGAACTGGGGCAATACTGTCGAAACTTGAGGTGTTTCCGCTGGCTAGCAATAATTGCCAAACAACTTCTTTAAGCGCAACACTTGTGCTTTCTTTAAATTTTTTTTCAGTGAAATTGTATGAACTTTTCAAAAAACCAAACTGAATTAGAAAAACTCCGGCAACTGAAATTGCTGCCAGTAAAATGATATATTTTAACGTTTTTCCTTTCATCACGTCCGTTTGTTTTTATGCTAATCTAATTAATTTTTTTGTCAAACAAGTAGTTAACATTTTGTTAACAAAAGATTGGAATGGGTTAACATTATAATTTTGAAAGCATTACTACATTTGTTGTTACAAAGTAAAAGAATTATTAATTATTTTTTAAAGATACTTTTTATGAAAAGATTTTTACAAACATTGGCAGTTTTTTGTTTGGTAGCTGCTGTAAGTGTTGGTTTTGCCAATGCACAATCGAAAATTAATTTTGAAGAATCCGAACACAATTTTGGTTCATTTATGGAATCAGCGGGAGTTCAAACCACAGTATTTAAGTTTAAAAATACTGGAACGGCGCCTTTGATTTTGAACAATGTAAAAGCTTCATGCGGGTGCACAACCCCAAAATGGACGCGCGATCCGATTGCACCTAACGGAGGTGGTGAAATTACTGTAAGTTACAATCCAGCAAATAGACCAGGCGTTTTTACCAAAACAGTTACTGTAATTTCAAATGCTGAAAATTCAACAGTTGTGTTGACAATTTCTGGCTCTGTGGAACAGCGGGAAAAAACTTTGGCCGAAAAATATCCACGTGAAATTGGTCCGCTAAGAGCCCAAACAAATCATATTTCTTTTGCACAGCTCAAACAAAATGCTGTTGAAACAAAAGAACTTGAATTGGTTAACGATACAGACAAACCCGTTAAAGTTGATTTGCAAACCGTGCCGTCTCATTTAACTGTAAAAGTTGAACCGGCTACAATTCCCGCAAAAAGTAGAGGAAAACTTTTGGTCACTTATGATGCCAAAAAAGCTGATACTTATGGATTTGCTTCACACAGGATTTACCTGTCAATTGATGGGAGCAAGGATTACAAAAATTCGGTTGGCGTGAGTGCAACAATTGAAGAGGATTTTTCAGATTTGACACCTGTTCAACTTGCAAATGCACCAGTTGTTAAATTTAACGTGCTTGATTATGATTTTGGTGATATGAAACAGGGTGATAAAAAGGAATATACGTTCAATTTAACCAATGATGGTAAATCTGATTTGCAAATACGCAATGTTCGCTCATCATGCGGTTGTACGGCAGTTGCTCCTTCGAAAAAAGTAGTTGGTCCAGGCGAAACGGTTCCGATTAAAGTTACATTCGACTCACGCGGGAAACGTGGTCGTC
>JBBQPP010000189.1:0-7265 GCA_038217255.1 Bacteroidales bacterium
TCGTTTAATACTGAATCTGAAATTTATGCTTTGCAGGCATTTGTTTATCAAATACGCATTACAGATATGGCAAAAGGAATGAAATATTCAGGCTTATCTAATGAATCGTTGGCTCAGGCTGAAAAGCTAAATCCGAATAATCCGAGAGTTTATTATTTGAAGGGAACCAATACTTTCCACACACCAAAAGCTTTTGGGGGTGGAAAAGATAAGGCAAAACCAATGTTCGAAAAAGCTGCAGGGCTGTTTGAAAGTCAAAAACCCGCCAATGTCCTTGAGCCAGCCTGGGGCGCAGAACACAATAAACAAATGCTTGTAGAGTGCGGTTCGGACAAAGAATAAAAGTAAATTTGTATATTCTGATTTTCCTCAATTTTAAGCAAAACACATATTAACAACACTTTCCAATGAACAAAAGGCGAATTTTTACAATTTTAGGGGCTGCAATCATTTCTATTGTTATAGGTATTGTTACCAATGTTTTAACGGGAGGGTCTTTTAACAGGCCACTGATATCGTATTTATGGAGTGCGGGTTATTCATTGTCAATAGGGTTGCCTTTGTTTGGCAATGGTTTATTATTCGAATTTTTCGCGAAACGATTTATCGATTGGATAAATCGTCTTATAAAAAGTATAATAATTGCACTCACCATTCACCTTGTCTATTCGAGTTTTGTAATTTTTGTGGTTAACTGGTTTTGGTTTGTATATTTAAAGGAAAGCAGTTGGGATAATTTCTGGATGCAGGAAAAGGCTACTATCATTTCGGAGTATATTATTTTTATTATTGTTGCTTCGATTATTTATGCTGTAAATTTCTTTAAAGCCTGGCGACATCAACTGCAGGAAACCGAAAAAATGAAAAGTGAAACACTGGCTTTAAAGTATAAAGTATTGCAAGACCAGATTAATCCACATTTTATTTTTAACAGTCTTAATATTTTGGGGAGTTTGATTGATTTGAATGTGGACAAGGCAAAAGAATTTACACGGGAGCTTTCGTTGTTTTATCGCGATGTTCTTCAATTTAAGGATCGCGATATTATAACTCTGAAGGAAGAAATTGATTTTGTGAAAAAGTACATTTACCTGCAACAAATCCGTTTTGGCGAGGCTCTTGAAGTTGAAATTATTGCAAACGAAAAAATGGACGGAAATGTAATTCCATTGTCGTTGCAAGCTTTGGTAGAAAATGCAATTAAACACAATGAAATATCGAAGGCAAACCCACTTAAAATTGTAATTGCCATTACTGATGAACACGAATTGATAGTTGAAAATAACCTTCAACCCAAAAATACGGTTGAGCCAAGTAGTAAAACAGGATTGGCAAATTTGGCCGGACGATATGAATTTTTGACGGGTAAAAAAGTGGAGATTGTTAAAAATGGCGATTATTTTAGGGTGAGTTTGCCGTTGATAAAAGTGGATAATAAATGAAAATACTAATTGTTGAAGACGAACCGCTGGCAGCAGCGCAATTGGCAGCAAACATATCTGCATTGAAACCTCAGGCACAAATAGTTGCGGTTTGCGATACAGTGAAAGCAACGGTTGAGTGGCTTCAGAATAACGTTGCTCCTGATTTGGCTTTTTTCGATATTCATTTGGGTGATGGATTGAGTTTTGAAATTTTTGAACAAATCGATTTTAAACACCCTGTAATTTTTGTAACTGCTTTTGATCAATATGCAATTCAAGCTTTTAAAGTAAACAGTATCGATTATTTGCTTAAACCGATCGACCGCAATGAATTACAAAAGGCATTAACTAAATTCGAGTCTTTCAATTCCCTAAAATCAACAAATATTACCCCTGATATTTTATCTGAAATCGTTGCGTTGCTCAAAAAGCAAAATTACAAAGAGCGGTTTTTGGTGAAAGTTGGAACACACCTCAAAGTAGTCGAAACGCCTGACATACTTTACTTTTACAGTTTCGAGAAGGGAACTTATGCAAAACTGAATGATGGTAAAGATTATCTTCTTGATTTCAGTTTGGATTTAGTTGAAGGAATGGTTGATCCTGCAGTTTTTTTCAGGATAAACCGAAAATATTTGGTTGCGCTGAAAAGCATTTCTGACGTAATTTCGTATAGCAATTCTCGCCTGAAACTTAAAGTGCAGCATCCGTTTGACGATGATTTTTTGGTTGCCCGCGAAAAAGTTACACAATTTAAAAGTTGGTTGGAAGGGGAAGGGGAGTTTAAAGTTTAAGGTTGAAAGTTGCAGACGTGTTCAGAGTCGTAAGTACTTTTTTACAGTTTTGAAACACCTTTCATTTCTATTTCAAATGCGCAAGTATTTTGTTTAGAATACTTTCGGTAAAGTCAAAATAGGTTTCCACCTCTTCGCGGCCTGGCACAAAATATCGTGGTCCTGGATAGCGATCGGTTTCGTAGTAATCACTGATAACAATTAAATCATCGATAATTGCATCTTCAATTTCTAAATTATCTTTTACAAAATTAAATAGAACTGGCAAAGAATGAGTTCTGGGAATAACTTGACCGTAATATGCAAAAACTGCCTTGAAAGATTTTTCCAAAGTTTGTTGTATTTCAATTGCAATGCTATCTGTGAAATGATTCTCTCGAATCAAAATTCTTGCAGTTTCAAGATTTTTATTTGCAAGTTCAATCCATTCAAGAGCATATGTTTTATTGGGCATAAAGCACTTTCCCTTTATTGTAAATTTCAGAATAAAATAAATCTCCCATTGCAATTCTTTGTTTTATACGGTCTTCACTATCCACCAAAATGTCGAATTCCTTATTTTCTCTACCCAATTTTTTCCAAAGTAATTTCTTTAGTTGAATCCTAAAATCACGTGTTTTATTTTCAGGAATGTTTTTAATGGCGAGTAGGTCAATGTCGCTTTCCAAAGTGGGATTACCTTTCGCGTAAGAACCGAAAAGAATGAGTTTTTCAATACCTTGAAGTTTAAGTAAAGCTACAATCTCATCAATCAATGCTTCTGTTGGCATACTTTCTTTTTTGTAAAAATACGAAATAAATCAAAGAGTCAGTTCAAGGCCTGCTTGAAAGACAACTTTGGACATTTTCAGAGCCTAAGGTTGGAGTTCCGAACTCAAAGTCGAGTTTATTTTCAGCATCCAGAATCGAGCATCAAGCAACAAGTTTCCCAACCCCGTCCCAAATCAGCCAAGCCGCAAATAATGCCAAAAAAGTAGCGCAGGTTCCAACTAAAATGCGATAAATTTTGTTGCTGAAAAATCTCCGTCCTTTTCCAACTGCCACGGAAATTGCCGAATACCAAACCAAATCGCCCAAAATATGGCCTACGAAAAAGAAAGCGATTCCAGCAAAACCCAATTCTTTGGAGACCAAAACATAGCCAAAACCGATAGTCGCCCACCAAATAATCCAATATGGATTGGCAAGGCTCATCAGGATTCCGGCCAGATATAAATCCATGGTTTTGTTTGAAGTTGTTTCTGATTTTATTTCCAGGGTTGGCAGCGAGCGGAACATACTTTGTGCCATCCAAATCATTATTAACCCACCTGCAACGGCCACACCAACAAAAAAGATTTCGTTTTTAAACAGAGGTGCCAGCCCATAAAACAAGGCAAATAAAAGTGCAATTTCCAAAACAGCATGACCTGCAATCATTTTTGGTCCCACCCACGGACCGCTTCTTGCACTTTCGCCAATGGTCATTGTCATAAATGGGCCAGGCATCATTGCACCGCTAAAGGCAATGAAAAACGAAGTGGTAAATATGGTAAGTAAAGAAAGCATTTTCCAAAATTATAATTATTTGATAAATATAAAGTCAATCAATCTTTTCTTAGCTGTTTATGTTTTCTCCTCGATTCCAACTTTGTATTTTTCCACAACACTTATCTTCTCTCTAACTTTGTGCTTTCAGCTTCCTGCTTCAAGCTTAATTAAATTATCTTTGCGCAAAAAAACAAATATGCCATTTACAGCTTTCCGTGATATGAAACCCCTTTCGCAGCTCATGTTTTCAATATTTGTGGTTATTGTAAGTTTCCTTGTTTTTTTGGTTATTGCACTGGTAATTGCTATTCCGCTTTTTGGGTTCGATTCTATGTTAAGCATCCCAACAATTAATGATTTGAATAATCCAGAGAGCATCAGGTTTTTAAAATATTTCCAGGTGGTTCAGTCAATTGGCGTTTTTATCATTCCTCCATTTATTTTGGGCTGGTTGTTTCATGGAAATGTTTCTGAATATTTAAACCTGAACAAAAAAGTAACTTTTGCTTCGGTGCTTTTGGTTTTGGTGATGAGTTTTGCAGCATCGCCATTTATCAATTTTATTGGGGAAATGAATGCAAACATGCAGTTGCCCGAATGGTTATCGGGGGTTGAAAACTGGATGAAAAATGCAGAAGAGAGTGCTGCTGAATTAACAGAGGCTTTTTTAAAAGTTGATACTTTGGGTGGGTTGTTATTCAATATTTTCATGGTAGCATTTTTACCGGCCATTGGCGAGGAATTACTGTTCCGGGGCGTTATTCAACGCATTTTTACCAACTGGACAAAAAATATTCATTGGGGAATCTGGATTACAGCAATCCTTTTTAGTGCAATGCACATGCAATTTTATGGCTTTGTTCCGCGCATGTTCCTTGGTGTTTTATTTGGTTATTTGTTGGTTTGGAGCGGCTCAATGTGGTTGCCAATTATTGCACATTTCATAAACAACGGGGTTGCAGTTGTTGCAATGTATATGATTGATAAAAAACTATTAACACCCGATATTGAAGAAATCGGTTCAACCTCCGACAGCTATTACATGGCGGTAGTTAGTATTGTACTTATTACAGTTTTTATGCTGATGATAAAACGGCAAAATAACAAGGAGATTCAAGAAACACGATATTTAAAATGAACGTACTCGAATCAATCGTTTCTTTTTTGTTTTAGGTTATTCATTCTGGTTAAAGTTGTAACAGTCTGTTCCTTCATTGGTAAATTCCAACCGATACCCGGTTGAGTTGCTCACAACAAGTTTATTATACAATAATCGAAAAACTACGTTTTTCAACCTTTGCCAAAAAACATACATAATGCTACAGCGTTAATCATGCAAAATCAAAAAGCAAATCGCGTTGTAGTTCTTTATCGGTAAGCTTTTTCTTTTCTTTTCTACGGAAGATATAAACAATACCATATTCCTGTGCAACCTGGCGTTTTTGTTTTGGATTGTCGGTTTTAATCCCTTCTTCAATTTCATTCCACAACTGACTGATAAAATCGTTGGTGGTTTTACGCAATTCCTGCATTGCATTGTAGGTGCGGGTTGTGTTCTTTTTTAGGTTTTGCTGAAATATTGCTGCATCTTTAAATTCTTCAACTTTAATCCGAACCAATGCAATAGAAGGGTTATAAATTGCACTTCCGCCACTTTGAATGCGTTTTTGTTCGCCTTCAACAACTTTACTTCCCCAATGCAGGATTTCCTCTTCAGTATTTAAAGGTGGAACTTTGCCTTCGAATTCACCTAAACTGTAATGTTTAATCCCGACGTTGATTTCGCCACGTTCAGAAGTGAGATATAAAACCTGGATAAAATGCGATACATACATACGCGCTTTATCCATTGCAGCTTTGTATTCATGGTTTTTGTCAGCCTGAATCTGGATATTCATTTCATAATGTTTCAGCAGATTCTCAAATTTGCTTTTTACGATTTGAAGTTCATAGATTGAATTTGCTGAAATAGCAACTTTCCCGTTTTTGAATTCCACTTTTTGTAAGGCGGCTTCCAATGCCCTTGTCCTTGCTTTGTCAGTTGTCGGTAAACGTCTGTACGGCATAATTCTGTAATGTTTCCTGCGAAGTTAATGAATCCGAAACAGGATTTTATTTGTTCGCTCACATACTTATTCACAATCTGATGTCAATTAGTTTTACAAAAAAAGCCTTACTATCAATTGACAGGAAGGCTTTTTTACAATATTATTTTAGCTTTTTCGAAGATGCAAACTTTGGAAAAGTTTATTATTCCGACATTCGTGCTACCAAATATTCCCTGTTCAGTCGGGCAATATTCACGATAGAAATGCTTTTTGGGCATTCAGCTTCGCAGGCGCCTGTATTTGTACAACCACCAAAACCAAGTTCGTCCATTTTTGCAATCATGCTCCTGGCCCTGCTTTTTGCTTCAACCCTACCTTGCGGTAACTTGGCCAAATGCGATACTTTTGCCGAAACAAACAACATTGCCGACGAGTTTTTACAAGCTGCTACACATGCGCCGCAACCAATACAAGTTGCTGCATCCATGGCTTCTTCAGCATCTTCGTAAGCAATTGGAATTGTATTTGCATCAGGAACACCACCTGTGTTTACAGATACAAAACCACCAGCCTGGAGTATTTTTTCAAATGCCGAACGGTCAACAATTAAATCTTTGATAACCGGAAATGCTCTGGCACGCCATGGTTCAACTGTAATTGTTTCACCATCTTTAAACTTGCGCATGTGCAATTGGCAGGTAGTAACTGCAGTGTCTGGCCCGTGCGGGCGACCGTTGATATACAGACTACATGTACCGCAAATTCCTTCGCGGCAATCGTGGTCAAAAGCTATTGGGTCAGCACCTTTCTCAATTAGTTCATTGTTAAGGATATCCATCATTTCGAGGAATGAAGAACCTGTTGAAATATTTTCAATCGTGTAGGTTTCAAATTTCCCCTTTTCTGAAGCCCTGTTTTGTCTCCAGACTTTTATATTGAGTTTTTTCAGAATTTTATCAGCCATTTTCTTTAGATTTTAGATTTGTAGAATTGAGTACAAAGTATTAAGTACACAGTACACAGTAAAAGAAGCATTATTATTTCGTATTTAGTTTGAGGGAATTTTTAAACCCAAAAATCATTCGTTGAATTTCGTTTAGTTTTTTATCAAAACGAATCAATTCTTCCTGAGATAGAAAATCTAAATCAGTAGAAAGAATTACCAATGTTTCAAGTTCAAATGCACTTCCCTTTGCAATATCAAAAAAACGATTAAGGTCTGCATCAGTATTTCTTCCACAACCTTCTGCAATGTTTGTTGGAATAGACACAGCGATCCTTCTCATTTGTGAAGTAATACCGAAAAGTTCGTTTTTTGGAAATTTATGAGTTGTCAAGTAGACATCTTTTACAAGCTCTCTTCCCTTTTGCCATACTTTTAATTCTTTAAACTGATGCATCTCTTTTAATTTATTGATTTACATTCTCTTTTAATTCTTTTCTCAATACTTGATACTTAATACTCAATA
>JBBQPP010000190.1:0-7232 GCA_038217255.1 Bacteroidales bacterium
ACTTAGGCTTTTTATTCCCGATATTTTCTGCAAGGTCGAATAAGAAAATAATTTACCAATGTTTGACGCAAAATATAACCCAATCTGTTTTATTTCATCGATTTGACTTAAACGGTAGCGAGAAACAATATCACGGTAAAGAATATCCTGAAAGTAGGAATTTATCAATTCAGTGTCGTTTTCTTTTATCACCAACGGAAAACCCCCAGTTTCAAAATAACTGTTAAAGTCGTTGATTAAAAGTGCTTTGTCTTTTGATGTCAACTGTTTTAATGAATACGATTTTTTCTGAAAACGCAAATATTCGTTAAAAGAAAACGGGAAAAGTTCAATTTGTTTGTTCCGCCCGGTAAGGCTTGTAGCAATTTCTGAACTGAGCAATTTGGCATTAGAACCCGTCACAAATATTTTCGCCCCCTTTTCATACATTCGGTTTACAAATTTTTCCCAATTCTCGACATTTTGTATTTCATCGAAAAATAAAACCGGTTCAGATCCATATACTTCTATGTGGAGATTGTAAAGATTTTCAAGAATTGAAATATTGGCAACAACCCGCTCATCATCGAAATTGAAGTAGCAAAACTCTGCATCCGAAAGATTCATTTTCTCTTTTAGCAGATAAAGCATGGAAGATTTGCCACTGCGCCGAATCCCTGATATGATTACTATCTGGCTGGTTGCAATATATTTATCAACTTTTATTTCCCGTTCAATCAGATTTGTTTTGCTGTTGAAAGCCTCTTTCTGATCGAACATTATTTCCTTCAATCTTTCTTTGTTCATTAATTTTACTCTTTATAGACGAACAAATATAATGAATATTATTCATTTATAAAGAATAATATATACTATAATTGTTCTTTTAAAAAGAACAATTATGCACATGAATCAATGGATTTCAAAAGCTAACCCTTGTTTTATTTCCCCGGAAAAATCTTATTCGCTGCCAAATAATCAAGTACTTTGTCAATATTCAGTTCATTTTCTTCGGGTTTGAAATTGATTTTCGTATTTGCGGGGATTTCAAATTCCAAATCAATTCCCGGAAGGTTTTTTGTTTTCCCTTCTTCAATTAAATCGTACAACTCAGATTTATTATTTTTGCAATATTCCAGTGTTGCATCCATGTAAAAAAGGTGGAATCGGTCCGGGCCAATGATTTCGGTAATTTGTTCACGCAGCGAATTATTGCGCGAAATAAAAGAACAGATTGCGATAATCCCCTGGTCGTTCAGCAGTTTGCAGATATGTGCAACACGCCGTAGGTTTTCTGCACGGTCGGCGGGCGAAAAATCAAGTTCGCGATTTAAACCTGAGCGCACCGAACTCCCGTCAATCATAACAGCAACTGCACCATTTTCAAAAAGTCTTTTTTCGAGGCTAAAAGCAAGTTCGTTTTTACCTGAGCCATGCAGCCCTGAAATCCAGATAGTTTCGCCTTTTTGGTTGTATTTGTTTTGATATTGATCGCGCTGAATCAGTGATTTTCCGAGGGCTATTTTTTCTTTGTCAACGTCAGTAATCCTTGATGAAAGGCTTTTCCCGTCTAGCCTATCGATAATCATCCCAACTGCACAAGTATTGTGGCTAATCGGGTCGATTAGAATGAATGATCCTGTTTGCCTGTTTTTTTTGTACGGATCGAAAAATAACGGTTTCGATGTGGTTATAATAACACGACCAATTTCGTTGAGATTTAGATGATCAATTTGCTGTTTTTCAAGCGAATTTACATCTACTTTATATTTGACCTGATCTATTCGGGCTTTGGTGGTATTGGTTGTGTGTTTGATATAAAATTGGGTAGTGAGGTTCATTGGTGTTATATCCATCCAAACCAACATCGCCTCAAACTGGCGTTCCATGCGGGGTTGGTTGTCGGGATGAACAAGCATATCGCCGCGAGAAATATCTATTTCATCCTCCAGTGTTACGGTAACCGATTGTGGTGGAAAGGCATAATCCAACTCCTTGTCGTAGGTTACAATTGATTTTACCTTCGAAGTTTTTAATGATGGCAGGACCAATATTTCATCTCCTTTTGAAATGATTCCTGATGCTACAGCAGCCGAAAAACCACGGAATTTAATGTCCGGACGAAGGACATATTGCACAGGAAACCGCAAATCAGTAAAATTCCTATCACTTACTATCCTAATGTTTTCAAGAAATTCTAAAAGCGAAGATCCCCGATACCAAGGCATTCGTTCAGATTTTTCGACCACATTGTCGCCTTTTAATGCTGAAATCGGAAAATAAGTTATGTCTGGAATATCCAGCTGTGCTACAAACGATTCGTAATCAGCTTTTATATTATTATAAACATCCTGGTTAAAATCTTTTAAATCCATTTTATTGATAGCCACAACCACGTGTTTTATTCCCAGCAATGACACAAGAAAAGTATGTCTTTTTGTTTGTGTAATTACACCGTAACGTGCATCAATTAAAATAATTGCAAGGTTTGCAGTGGATGCGCCGGTTACCATGTTTCGTGTATATTGTTCGTGGCCGGGTGTATCAGCAATAATGAATTTTCTTTTTGCTGTTGAAAAATAACGGTAAGCAACATCTATTGTAATTCCCTGTTCCCGTTCAGCTTTCAAACCATCCAAAAGTAGTGCATAATCAATATCTTCACCAGCATGGCCAATTCGTTTACTGTCGCGTTCCAATGCCGAAAGTTGATCTTCATAAAGCATTTTACTGTCGAACATCAACCTTCCGATTAATGTCGATTTTCCATCGTCAACCGAACCTGCTGTAAGTAAACGGAGCAGGTCTTTTCCCTGATCCTGGTCGAGGAATGCTTTAATATCGAGATTTTGTGTTGTCATTTTAAAAAGTTATCGTTGTTGTCATTGTTATAAAGTTGACGTTGTTGTCGAGTTGCCGGTGTTGTCCAGTTTTCTTAACAATGATAACCTTCGACAACCTGACAACTTCCTAAAAATACCCCTCCCTTTTCTTCTGTTCCATACTTCCTTCCTGATCGAAGTCGATAACACGGGTGGTACGTTCCGAAACTGTAACTGTCATCATTTCTTCAACTATTTCTTCAATTGTTTCGGCATTCGATTCGATTGCACCGGTAAGTGGGTAACAACCCAGTGTGCGGAACCTGACTTTTTTCATTTCTGCCTTGTCTGCCATTTCTTTGGGCATCCTTTTATCGTCAATCATAATCAGATTGCCATCAACATTAACAACCGGGCGTTCTTTGGCATAATAAAGCGGAACAATAGGAATTTTTTCCAAACGAATGTATTGCCAAATATCCAGTTCAGTCCAGTTCGATATAGGAAAAACACGGATTGATTCGCCTTTCTGTACACGGGCGTTATAAATATTCCACAATTCAGGTCGTTGGTTTTTTGGATCCCACTGGTGAAATTTATCCCGAAATGAGAAGATACGTTCCTTTGCACGTGATTTTTCCTCATCGCGGCGGGCACCACCAAAAGCCGCATCAAACTTATAATGGCTTAATCCGGCAAGCAGTGCCTGGGTTTTCATCACATCTGTATGTACTTTGCTTCCGTGTGTAAAAGGACCAATACCACTTTCAAACCCTTCTTTATTATAATGAACAATAAGATCCCAGCCTTTTTCTTTGGCATACTTGTCACGGAATTCAACCATTTCTTTAAACTTCCATTTTGAGTCGATGTGCATTAACGGAAATGGAACTTTGCCCGGGTAAAATGCTTTTTCTGCCAGGCGCACCATCACCGATGAATCTTTACCAATGGAATAAAGCATTACAGGATTTTCAAATTCAGCCGCAACTTCACGGATAATGTGTATCGCTTCGGCTTCAAGTTCTCGCAAATTAGTTAAACTATATTCCATCATAAAGTGGTTTCAGTAGATTATTAAATCTTTATATATTTTAAGGTGCGCAAATATAGGTTTTTTTGTGTAACCAATACATAAATAGTATGGATGCCTATTGGATTGGAGTATAGTTTGATAAAAATTTAAAAACTCCAAAATAAAGGAATTAGAAATAGCGAAATAAAAAATACAATGATGTTTAAAGGTAGCCCGATTTTCAGGTAATCTTTGAATTTGTAATTGCCAATTGCCTGTACAAGTAAATTGGTTTGATAACCAATGGGAGTTGCAAAACTTGCTGAGGCAGCAATTGCGATGGCAACAAAAAATGGTTTTGGATCGACACCCAATTGTGTTGCTGCCGAAAGTGCTATAGGAAATACTATTGCAGCAGCGGCATTATTGGTAATTATCTCGGTGAAAATTGCCGTAATTAAATAAACAGCAGCTAATACTCCAACCGGTCCTAATCCTTTTCCTATATTGATAGTAGCATGAGCAATTACATCGGCAGCTCCCGAGTTTTGCAAAGCTTTACTAAGGGCAAACGAAAATGCAATAGTTATGAGCACGTCCCAGCTAATTGCTTTTGTATATTTCTGGTGGGGCATAATTTTAAACCAAACCAATAAAACTGCAGCAATTGCGGAAAAATAAAACATATCGAAAGATATGCCTTTTGGCGAGGTGAAAAACTGTCCTAAGGTCGCCCCTGTCACCATTATCAACAAAATAATGAACGCAATCCATTTTTTCCAGAAAGTTCCGGTGGTTTTATAATCACGAATATAAGAAGTGAGATAAAATATTTTTGAATCGCCCCACGACTGGATAAATTTTTCAGTAGTCAGTAAAATAAGGTTGTCGCCTTCTTTTAATTCAAGGTTTCCAAGGTTTGTTGTTACCCGTTCTCCGTTTCTATGTATGGCAAGCACTACTGCCTGGTAATGTTCAAAAATATTATACTCTGAGAGCGTTTTTCCAACACCGGGAAACCGTGGTGAAATTACTGCTTCATATTGTTTTAGCTCACTTTTCGGGAAATTTTTAACCAGTTCGATCCCATTCAGTTTAATATTATCGTTTGCCAAAATGTAATTTAAACGGTCTGATTTTCCTTCAACATGCAACTGGTCGTTTTCAAGCAGGTTAAAAGCCCCTTTTTGTGTTTCAATAATTTTGCCGGCCCGTTCAATGCTTCTCACAAACAGGCTGTTCAGTTCTTTTAATCTTCCGTTTTTTACTTCGAGACCAATTAAACTGCTGCTTTCCGGAATAATTATGTCGTAAGAATAGTCTTTATATTCAGTTCTGCTTTTTGCATTGAAAATGATTTTTTTCCCGGGTAAAAGCAGGTTTCCTGCAATTGAAATATATAATGTTCCGATAGCTGTAACTATAATACCGATTTTTCCGAGTTCAAACATGTTAAATCCCTTGTAGCCATTGTCAATTATCAAACCGTGTACAACTAAGTTTGTGGAGGTGCCAATAAGTGTACACATTCCACCCATAATGGTGGCGTATGACAAAGGGATTAAGAATTTTTGCGATGAAAGGTTTAGTTTTTCGGTCCATTTTTTTATGATAGGCGCAAAAATTATTACAACCGGGGTGTTGTTCAGAAATGCGGAAATAAAGGAAACCGGCAGCATAATCCGAGGAAGCAGGAAAACCATTTTTCCTCTTTTGCGGGGCAGATATGACTGTGCCAACCTGTTTAGAATTCCTGATTGCCTGACACCTTCACTTACAATAAACAAGATACCTACGGTAATCATTCCTTCATTGGCAAAACCTGCCAAAGCATCTTTAGAATTAATTATTCCTATAGCCAAAAGGAAGGTTGTTGCAGAAAACAGGATTAAACCTGGCCGCATTACTTCCTTGTATAAAGAAATAATCATAAAAACAATTACCCCAATAACTATATATCCTTCAATGGTTAACAAAGCAATAAGGTTTAATTGTTTCTATCATACAACTTACGATTATTTGATTACGCCAAAACTAATGATTAAATTTTAATAGCCGAAAAGATTGAAGTATTCTTTAAATGCAATTTTAATACTGATTTTTAGTTGAATTTCTAAAATGGTATTTTTTTTCAAAAAAAATGATTTGGGTTTGTGTAAAAAAAAATAAATATTACTTTTGCACCCGCCTTTGAGAAACAAAGGTAATACAAGGATGACTCAGTAGCTCAGCTGGTAGAGCACATCCCTTTTAAGGATGGGGTCCTGGGTTCGAGCCCCAGCTGGGTCACACTTTTAAAAAGACAGTTAACTGTCAAATGATGAAAATCCGTGTAAATCAAGAGTTTTCACGGATTTTTTATTTTCCATAAAGTCACTTAAAAGACAAGAAAATGCCAGTTTTGGACATTTTTTTGTTACAGATTTGTTACAGAGAATTAATTTAAATTCTCTGTAACAATTTTTATCATAAGTCTTTGATTTGTGCCATTTTGACTTCGCACAAGTAGCTTAATTAAATTAGTTTCACACTTAAAATTAAGCAAAATGAACAATGTTTTTAAGGTATTTTTCTATCCAAGAAAGAACTACGTCAATAAAAATGGCGAGGTATCTATTAGAGTATTATTATCCCTAAACGGTGACAGAACTCAATTTACTTCAGAACTTACTATACCACTTGAAATGTGGGACGATGATGTAAATCGGGCATTGGGTAATTCATCCAAAGCAAAAGTTATTAACAATGAGTTGGAAGATATTGAGGCCACTTTAAAATTTCATTTCAGGGAACTGAAGCGCTATGAAACAGTTATTGCCGTTCATCAAATCCGTGATGCATTTCTGGGCGTAACGATTAAATCTCATATGCTATTAGATGTTTTTAATGCACATAACGAAGAGCTATCCAAACGACTGGGCAAAGATCTTTCAAGTTGCTCCATTGCAAAGTACAAGAGGACAGAAGAGAGGTTAGCGGCTTTTATCAAATATGCATTCAAAAAATCTGATATTCCCTTAAAACAGGTTAATTATGGTTTTATTGGCAGCTTTGATAATTTAATTAAATAGTAAATATAGAATTTATCTGAAACTTTCAAGATAAAAAAAGCCTATTGCAATTAATAGACATTATATAGATTAAATTCATAATGTGTTATTTTTCAGTGTAATTCTAAAATTGTGTAATCCACAGGCGAGTTCCATGATCAGGTCATCGAATCCAGCTTTGTGGCAACGCAAACGATCTTTGACAATACGACAACGCTTTGCACCACAAATTGCATGCTCTACAAGTACCCTAAACTTGGATATTTCGCGATTTTCTTGTTTCTGTTCACTGGTCAATTCTTTGCCTTTGGGTTTTTTCATAGGCATCCGAATCTTAACGCCAACTGGGCAATGTCCAATAAAACC
>JBBQPP010000191.1:0-7217 GCA_038217255.1 Bacteroidales bacterium
ATTGATTCTTTGTAACCAGGATATTCCTTTATCATTTGACCAAAAAACAAGCGGTTACGGGCTTCTAAAGCAAAAGTAAGTTTATTGGTTGCAAACCACCTGAAATTTAATCGGTTATGAATTTGGTTCAGAAAAAGAAAATCAAGTGAATCTGTTGGGCTTGTTGGTATCGGACTGACAGGTTTATAAAACATGCTCAGTTCTTTAACGTAACCGTTCAACGTAACATTTGATTGTGATTTTGCAATAAGAACATTAATAAGTAACAGAATTATGAGTAAAGTTTTTTTCATTCTGGATGCTTGATACTTGATTCTGGATATAGGAACTTGATACTTGATACTTTTTACTTGATTCAAAACTTCCAACTTCTTTCTTCCGACTTCCCTGCCTACCGGCAGGCAGGCGACTTTTTTCTACTTCTCTGTAATTCCCCCCGCAAAATCCATTACACACATATTATTGTATTCCGGGTGGCCTCCTGTGGCAACTCCAACCAATTTAAACTCAGGATGTAGAAAGTTTTTTCGATGGCCACGGTCATTTACGCCGTCATCAACAAGCAGGTAAATCATTATTTGTCGGGACGAAATTCCACCGTAAGCAATGTTTTCGGCAATCCTTACATTCCATTTTCCGTACCTTTCTATTCTTTCCTTCGAACTGGAACGATCCATTCCATAATGGCCGATTTTTCCGCTTTTCGATTGATCTTTTACATGATCGGCCGCTGCCTTTTTTAATGCAGGGTTTGGATAAAGAATTGAAACCGGTACAGCTCTTTTTAATTCACGCACACACTCATTTATTGCTTGCACTCCTTCTTTTGTCAGGATTGGCATATCATTGGGATAATACAGTAGCTTGCCTTTATAGTTTTTGGCCAGCGGGGCTATGTATTTTTCAGCATATCCAGCCGGGTTTGATCTAAAAAGATTGATTTCATAAATAATTTCTTTTTCGATGGGGGAGAGGTAACTTGCATTTTCGGCAGTGTTTAAGTTATTTGCGATTTTGGGGTCAGTTCCAAAACTCAAACTGGAGATTAAAAACAAAACAAAAGTTACCTGAGTTTTCATTGCAGTTACTTTTTAATATCGCTTATTATTTTTCCGTCCTCGATGGTAATAATGCGCCGTGCTTTGTTTACCACCCGCTGGTCGTGCGTTGAAAATATAAACGTAATTTTTTCCTCTTTATTAAGTTGCTCCATAATATCGAGCAAATTTTCTGTCGATTTTGAATCGAGGTTGGCAGTTGGCTCATCAGCCAGCACAAATTTAGGTTTCGATGCCAGCGCCCTTGCCACAGCCACACGTTGTTGCTGACCACCTGAAAGTTTTGACGGGCGTCGGTTTTCCATTCCACCCAAACCGACAGCTTTTAGTAATTCTGAAGTTCGTTTATCTCGTGCTGTTTTATTAGCACCCTGCAAGTGCATAATAAACTCTACATTTTCTTTGGCAGTTAACACAGGTATCAGATTATAAGCCTGAAAAACAAATCCAATATTTTTCATCCTGAAATCGGTTAGTTTTCGTGAAGAAAGTTCACTGATTTTAATTCCGTCAATAATAACTGAACCTTCGGTGGCATCATCCAGTCCACCAATTACATTTAACAAAGTAGTTTTTCCTGATCCTGACGGACCAACAATGGCCGAAAATTCACCTTCTTCGAATGACAGGTTAACACCGTTTACAGCATGCACAGCAACCGAATCAGTTTCGTAGGTTTTGTGCAGGTTTTCTATTTCAATTATTTTCATTTGAGTAATTATTGAATGCATAAATGCTTTAATGCATAAATGTTAAAAAAGTCAATTATTAATGTTTTTAAAAGTTGTGTCTTTGGATTTGGTAGTAATTTTTAGAATCTCAATTCCTTCTTGAAGTAATCTTTTTAATTCTAACTTATCATTCGACAAATCTGCTTCCTCAATAACTTCCAGCCAATAAACTGATTCATCAGCTTCCTTCGCGACAATGCAGATTTTACTGAAGAATTCTTTTTGAGACCTGCCACGACAAGCTGCGCGGTAATTTGCTCCAGTTGAAGTTGCAGATTTTACTAACTGATAAGTGATCACTGTTGACGCTTTCTTCTGCTTCAATGAATCATAAAAAAGAATTACATCAACTCCAAATTTTTTAATCCTCTTTTTTATATTCTCCACAAATATGTCTTTCTCGTTCATTGTTTTTAGAATTATATTATTTTCTTTTTATTCATTCATTCCAGCATTTTTGCATTTTTTCCTTCATGCAATCTCGCATTCCTGCATTTTTTCCCTTATGCATTCACGCATTTCCTCATTCCTGCATTCCTGCATTTTCAGTCCGTCCTCGTCGCCTCCGCAGGGTTCAGTTTTAACGCCTTTCTGGCTGGGTAAATTGCCGAAATAAGTCCTGTAATTATTACAAGTATTGCAACTGTTACCAAAGTGTCAGGTTTTAACGAAGTGTAAATTTGAGTAGCAAAACCATATTTTTCCAATCCATCAGAAAATGCAGAAACATCGATTGGGGTTGTTTCAACGATTTTTGTGATTGCCGATCAAATTAAAACACCAAATACTCCGCCGGTAAAAGTTAACATTATCGACTCCAGAATTATCATGCTAAATATTTTTCGTTTGTTCATGCCAACAGCCATCAACATTCCAATTTCTTTGGTACGTTCAAGCACAGCCATCAGCATGGTATTAATAATTCCAAAGCACAAACCGAGTAAAATAATCAGAATAAAAATATACATGTACTCATCCATGTAATCAGTCAGTAATGACATTTCGGGACTGAGTTCTTTCCATGTTTGAACGTCATTTTTACCAGCAATTTTCCGGATCGATGGTTTTACCAATGAAGCTTCATCTCCGCTTTTCAGCACAATTGCAATTTCGTGTGCAGCGTCATTCTCAATGCCAAGCTGGGTTCTCAAATCTTCGTATTGTACAAATAAATGTGTTTCGTCATAAGTTGTGTTGGTTGTTTTATAAATGCCGCAAACCCGATATCCTTTCGATGATAAATCACCATTAAAATCAACCATTTGTACATTGATTTTCGAACCTACTTTTAGTTGTAGTTTTTTAGCCAGTTTATTGCCGATAAGAACGGGCGGCATCCGGCTGGTTTTCTCCAGGTAAGTTCCTTCAATCACATGTTCCCATATATCGGTTACTTTTTTTTCTTTTTCGGGTTGAACTCCTACAAGTTTTCCACCACCGGTTCCATGTGCAGCCGTAATAAACGGTTCGGCCACCAAACGCTCACTTGCGGCTACAACCGAGTCAAGGCTTTCAATTTTATTTGTTAATGCACTGGCATTTTTAATAAAAAGCCCACTTTCGTTATTATCCAAAAAATGAGGCGCATGGATTTGCAAATGAGCCAGTTCTGATTTTGTTGCCGACTCGATTCGTGCATCAACTGCACCCTGCATAAATGCCATTGTAAATACGCCGGCAAACAAGCCAAGTGCAATGGCAACAATCATAATTATGCTGCGCACTTTATTTCTCCAAACGTTTCGCCAAGCAATTTGCCAAATCATAATTCTTTTGTTTAAAGTTTAAAGTTTCAAGTTCCGGGTTTCATGTTCCAAGCTTTAGGGTTTAAGTTTTTCCCCAATCACTCAATCACCCATTTCCCTTTCTTTCATTCCTGCATTTCCTCATTCTCCTCATCCCCGCATTGCTTTTGTAATTTTCAAGCGGTATATATTGTAAATAGGGAAAATTGAAATGAAAACACTTATGAAGAAAACCAAAATCATCTGGCTGTAAAACAGTGACGATTTCAATGAAAAAAACATATACGGTTCCATTCCATATTGTTCTGTGGCTGTGGCCATTTCGCCGGATAAGGGAATCGGATTGTAAAAGAAATACAAGCAAAATATATAGCTAATGATTAACCCAATTGAGCATCCGATGAGGCCAATAAAAATCGTTTCTAAAAATACTACAACTGAAAGTTTGTTTTTTTTCATACCAAGTGCATGTACTACCGCGAACTCCCGACTGCGTTCCTTCACCATCATCAGTACTACGCTAAACATACCAAATGCAATTACCATATATAAGATTCCCAGCATTATTATTCCGCCTCCTCTGTCACTTTCTATTAATTGTTCGATTTCAGGTTGCATATCGTTCCAGGTCATTACTCTGTTTTTGGAACCTGTAATTTGTTCGATTTTACTTTTTATATGATTAACGCGGTTGTGGTCATCCGTCATAATTACCAACGAAGTTGATAATCCGGGAGCAGAATAAAACTCGCGTGCAGTTTCAATGTCGAGATAAACCAATCTTTTGTCGAATTCGGCTATGGGGTGCGACATAATTCCTTTTACTTCAAAAAGGCCACTGGCACTCATTCCATGATAACCCTGACTAATCATTACCAAAGTGTCACCAATATTCAGGTTAAGATATTCTGCCAATCCTTTTCCCAAAACAGCACCTTTGTCGCCATTTTTTAAAAACACTCCTTTCTTTATTTTTTTTGAAATGCCGGTAATTTTATTCTCTGCTTCGGGTTCAATTCCCATTACCATTGCCGGTTTACTTTTTAAATGATTTGCAGCCAATGCAAATGATTCGATCCGATTTGAAACCAACGTTACATCTTTAACCTTTTGAATTTCCCGAATGAGTTCAGGTTTAGCTTCAAAACTATTGTCAAGCGTTCGTTCATCCCAATAAGCCGTATCCTGAACTTGTAAATAGCCGGAGTAAAATTTAACCGAGTTTTCAATCATGCTATCGTAGGATCCTTCCTGCATCGATCGCATCCACGATGCCAGCAGAACGCTAAAAACAATGGAAGAAATGGCGATGATCGTCCGTCGTCGGTTTCTCCAGAGGTTGCGCCAAGCAAGTTTTAGATTGGTTTTCATATAGAAAGTTTTGTTGTTATTGTTGTTATTTCTGCAGGTTTGTCGTTGTTGTCATAGTTTTCAGGTTGACTTTGTTAAAAACGAAATTCTTATCAACAATAACAACCTTGATAACATTTACAACCATGACAACTTCTTTTAGTCCTACCGAATCCTTTTCATATTCTGCTGCGAAAAAAAAGACTCTTCAATTTTTACACTGAATTTCATGTTCCTGAAAATTATTATGGTTTTGTTTCCCGGTTCATCTGCCGGAATCATCTCCATGCGGGTTGGTATTTTTCGATCATCCATCTGTTTTACTTCCGAAAGATTTTCAGTATTCACCAGCAATCCGTCTTCGTCGTAATATTCAGATTTTAGCCAATAATATTCCTCCTTGGAAACCCATATTATAACTTTCCCCCAAACCACAGGTGCATCGTCGAGTGGAATCAATTCTGCCTTGTAGCAATTGTATCCGTCAATAATTTCTTCGCCCAGCAATTTGTGCGTGTAGTCAGTAACAATGGATGATTCGCGAACTAAATCGTCGTTGGTAAAATCTGAACCCATCCACGATTGCATCATCATTGACGGCGGAATTTTTATCATGCGCTCAATGTTGGGCACCCAGTTCCACATTTCCTTTTCGCGTTTTAAAAAAACCTGTCCTTTTTCTTTTGCCGGTGCGGTAATGTAGATTAACGAATACTCATTGCCGAGCGACCAGTTTTTCATGGTTACTTCCCGCGACCATGTCGGGCGTTCGATAATCATTGTCATTTCGCCTTCGCTTGAAGTACCCCTGAATTTTTCATCGCTTTTCCGTATAATTTCTTTTATGTCCTGCGCATTTACAACTGTAGCGATAAGTGTAATCAGTATAAAAATTAATTTGGTTTTCATATCGAATCGGTTTTTATCCTTTAATAATTTTAAAACATGCATTTATAATTTTGTCTTCCATTATATCGATTGGAAATATGTCAGGCGCAGCAACACAATACAAAAAAGCGCCTTCAAGCATCGAACTCACTGCCATCAAATCTCCTTCCGGATCTTTACTTCCCTGCGATTGAATAAATCCGAACAAAATTCGAAACATCGGTTCTCCTTTTTCCTGGTAATCTTTTGCGAAACTTTCGGTTACAGGAGGTTGAAGCATTAATGAAAAGAAAAGTTTCCAGTGCTTTAGGTTTTCCCGAAGTAATTGGAAATTTTTTTTGATAAAAAGAGTAAACTCTTCTTTCGTCAAAATTCCATCCTTGTTTACATCAAAGCTGTCATAAATCTCATTAAATCCATGCGCAATTAATTCGTCGAGTATGTCTTTCTTGCTTTCGAAATAGTTGTAAGTAAGACCTTTGGAAATTCCGGCTTTTTTGGCAATCTGGCTGATGGACGTAGCATGGTAACCGTTTTCGGCAAATAGTTCCAATGCCACACCCATGATGAGTTCCTTTTTCTGGAGTCTAATATCATCAAATTGTTTTGCACTTCGAGGTGACATGATTTTTTGTTTTAATGTTTTGACTGAACGGTTGGTCAAAAATAAAACGGAAAAATGAAAAATGCAAACATCTATTGTTAAAAAAAAGTTAATATTGACCAACCGGTCAATTTTGATAAATAAAATAGATAAGTGGAATATTAGCCATGAATAGAACCCACTTTTTCGCGCAAAGCAACCGGTTTTTGAAGGCGGACTACGCTAAGAATTTCGGCTAAAATAGAAACAGCAATTTCAGCGGCACTTTCTGCTCCTATATTAATACCGGCCGGGCTATGTATTTGTTCCAAAAATTCAGGTGATATATCGGGATAGTAATCCAGCAACATTGACAATATTCTTTCCCTTCGATTCACTGAACCAAGAATTGCCAAATAGGCGGGTTTTATATCTTTTATTGCCATCAGGTATTGAACGTCTTTATTAAAACTGTGAGTCATTAAAACCACAGTCGTTTGTTCATCCAAAGCTGATGTATCAATGTTTTCGAAAGATGGTGTAATGAGAGTGCTTGCCCACGGGAAATAATCACAGGATTTCGACTCCCTGGCAGAAGCTACAATTGTTACCTCCCAACCCAATTATTTTGCTGCCTGACACAATTGAACGGCATCGAGTTCAGCCCCAAAAATAAAGAGTTGAAAAAGTGGATCAAATGTTTGTGAAAAACACTCCTGATCTTCAATTTGTTCAGGAGCGAAATATGGATTAAGTGACCAGATTTTATCTTTTAAAGATATCAAAGTGCCAGTGTTTTGGTATTCCCCAACATTTAGATAAAAGTAGGCATCCATTTTGAAATTTTGCCTCGATTTTAAAA
>JBBQPP010000192.1:0-7129 GCA_038217255.1 Bacteroidales bacterium
GCTTTTCAAAATCTGGAAGAAAATTTTTGAGCCATTTTTTAAACTCTTTTTCAGGCAATACTTTTTGCATCAACGTTGCTTCCTGCAAGCAAGGCGAAAGAAAATCAAATCCTCCCGGTTTCCAGGTTAGCGGACAATCGCAATCATCCATAAAATACTGCTTTGCTTTTTCTTCAATTTTTGCGGCAAGTTTTGGATCATATTTTTTTGCATAATCATAGGCAAATGACATTCCGAAGGCAGTAATATTGTGCTCACCAATTCTGATTGGATAATTCAGTTTAGCCCATGTTTCATCACTGTATTTAAAATCGGGGAATTCACGCAAAATAGTAAGCAAAGTCCAGTGGCCGTGCACCGATGAATGCCAGTCGAAACAGCCATAAAACGCGGGATGCAGCACGCGGGGAGGGGAGAGGTAGGTATCATCGCCCAATACTCCGTTCAATTTGTTTGGATATTCCTGGTCGATACATTCGTATGCAAAATGGTAAAGGTATTCGGATTTGTGTTCGTCAAATTGCAATGGACCAGTAACTTGCGATTTCTCGATGAGGGTGCAAAAAGAAAGAATTATTATCGAAAAATATTTCAAATTCATTTTGGAAAGAGTTTTGTTTCCCTATTTCAACTGATTTATAATTACATTTGTTAAATCATTCAATTTTATTGGTTTAGGCAAGTAGTCATCGCAATTGGAACCTATGATTCTTTCGCGGTCGTCGGAAAAAGCGTAGGCTGTTTGAGCAATTATTTTTAGCTCTGGTCTAATTTCTTTGATTAGTTTGGCAGCTTCCAAACCATCAATCCCAGGCAGCCTGACATCCATTAAAACCAAATCAATTTGTGCATTTTTTTTACAAATTTCAATTGAATCTTCTCCATTATTTAGCCAAATGATATTTGCCTTTGTGTTTTTAAAATATTCATTAAGGAGTATAAAACTTGTTTCTTCATCTTCAACAATAAGAATTGTTATGTCTTTCAAATCGGGATAGATGAAATTTGATGCGGTAGTTTTTACTAATTCATCTTTTTGGATAATATTTTTTAATAAAAAATAGAATGTTGAACCTTTCCCCTCAACCGATTCTGCGCGTATTTCGCCATTCAGTAATTTTGCAATTTCGGAGCAGATGGCAAGTCCAAGCCCAACCCCACCATGTGTTCGGTTATACGTATCGTCAATTTGCCTGAACCTTTCAAAAATAACGTCCATTTTGTTTGCTGGAATTCCAATTCCCGTATCCTTGATATAAAACTCAATGTTGTTCCCCATAATTAGATATCCGATTTCAATTTTACCGTTTTCGGTGTATTCAATTGCATTTTTAATATAATTAATCAACACCTGAAAAAGCTTCGTTTTATCGGTTTTAATTCTGATTTCCAGATCGTTCTTGTCGGGTTTAACGGTAACATTCAAGTTGAATTTATTTCTGTTCTTAAGTTCAATATGTGCATACTGAATCAACGTTATAAAAAAATCGGAAATTTGAAATTCTTCAATAACTACCTTTGAATGGCTGGTTTGTAACAATGAAATGGTAAAAATGTCGTCAATAATATTAAGTAAATGATTTCCGCTATTATTGATTATTTTACAAAATTGAATGATGTCTGTCATAGGCAAACTATTGTCGATTAATTCGCTAAAACCAATAATTGCATTCAACGGAGTTCTTAATTCATGTGACATGGTAGCAAGGAAAGCTGATTTCAAACGGCTACTTTCCTGGGCCTGATCGCGTGTAACAATTAATTCTTCCTCATATTTTTTCTTTTCAGTAATATCTTCTTTTACTGCCAGAAAGTGAGTTGCTATTCCTTTGTCGTTTTTGATTGGCGAAATGGTGGCATTTTCCCAAAAGAAAGTACCATCTTTTCTTTTATTCAGGAATTCGCCTGACCAGATTTTATCTGAATTTATGGTTTCCCATAACTGTCTGTACATTTCGGTTGACATTGTTCCTGATTTTAGGATTCTTGGATTTTGACCCAACGACTCCTGGAATGAATACCCTGTGACTTCAGAAAATTTAGGGTTAACATATTCGATATTTCCTTGTAAGTCAGTAATAATAATAGAAACAGGGCTTTGCTCAATTGCCCTTGAAAATTTTCGAAGACCTTCAATTGCATTTTTACGTTCAGTATCATCAATTATATATCCTTTTAGGGTTTCCAGTTCTCCGTTTTTATCAAAATTGCCAATGATATTTGCAACAACATGTATAATTTTTCCATCTTTTCGTCTTAGGTCGTGTTCAAACCAAATTAGCTTTTTTTCCTTTTTTATTTTTTCGAGCATACTTTTACGGTATTCAGGACTAACATGAAGCTGTGTTAAATCGTAATTTTTAGCATCTTGCATTGAGTCAAATCCCAGTATTTTTATATAGGCGTTATTACAAGTAATAATATACCCGTCAATATGAGAAATAAAGTCGCCGGTCAAATCATCATCGAAGAAGCTCCTGTATTCCTCCCTACTTTCCATTAATTCTTTAAGAGCAAGTTTTCTTTTCGATATATCACGTGCAGAGCCCTGGATTCCGATTGGCATATTTTGTTCGTCGGACAACACTGCTACTTTTACTTCGGTCCAAACAGTTGACTTGTCTTTTTTTATCATTTCAAGTTCGAGTACTTGAGGTTTAATTTCTTTGTAATTTTCAGGATTTAGCTGTGGTGTTAATTCAGCTATTATTTGTTTTATTTTATTGGATGAATCGGGTGTCAAGATCTCTGAAAGATCTTGCCGGAGAACTTCTTCTACTTCAAATCCCCTTAATTCTTTAACAGAAGGACTTATATAGGTATATTTAAAATCAAGGTTCAGAATAAAAATAACATCTTCGGAATTTTCAGCCATCAAACGGTATTTTGATTCACTTTCGCGAAGTAACTTTTGATTTTGTTCCAGTTCATAACGATGGTACGCACTCAATAAAAGAGAAGGTAAGCGATAAAGATAATTTTCACGTTTTACCAAATATTCATCGGCACCGAGTTTAAGAGCCTGAACTGCAACTTCTTCGTTTCCATGGCCGGTAACCAAAACAATAGGAATAGTAAGCTGCTTTTCCTCCCGGATTGCTTTAATAGTGTCAATTGCATTTAGTCCCGGCATCCGGTAATCCATTAAAATAACATCATAAGGACAGGATTCATTTGGAGAATCAGGTAAAAGTTGTAATGCATCGGAGGCAATTGCAACATTCTCTATTTGGATTTGAGGAGCATATTTTTTCATATGCCTGATTGTGAAATCAATATCCGGTTTGTTCCATTCGATATATAACACATTTAATTGCCGGACTTTTTTCTCTAAATTCTGTTTGAAATTTTTCAGAACACCAATTATTGTATCTGGTAATTTTTTCAGGTAACCTTCTTTTTTTGTCAAATAATCATCGGCACCTGCCTTTAATGCTGCAATTGCCGATTCTTCGTTTCCTGAGCCTGTTAAAATGATTACAGCTATTTGCAGGTTGTTTTGCCGGACATATGAAAGGCAGTCAATCCCATTTCCATCGGGTAAGTTTAAATCAAGAATTGCAACATCATAATCAGGGTTTGTTTTCAATAACTGAATGGCATCGTTAATTGTATTGGCAATATCGATTTTGCAATCTGTAAAGGTCTTTTTGATTTCAATTTGAGTTAATTCAATGTCGAATTTATTGTCTTCCAGATATAGGATTTTTATCATTTCAGCTAAGTTTTGTTTTATGATTCGGGAATATGAGGGATATTTAGGACTGTCCAATACAACTCAATTTGAGCAGCAACTTCAATAAATTTGTCAAACTCAACCGGTTTTATGATGTAAGAGTTTGCACCAAGATTGTACGCAGTTTTTATATCTGAATCTTCGGCGGAGGATGTTAAAACAACCACAGGTATAGTACGGAAAACCGGATGTGTTTTTATTTCTTTCAGCACTTCAAGCCCATTGATTTTTGGTAATTTCAAATCAAGTAATATTACCACCGGAATAGGTTTGCCCACAGTCCATGTACATATCAGATTTATGGCTTCTTCGCCATCGCGCGCTATTACAATGGGATTGGTGAGATTTTGTTTTTTAAATGCCCTTAATGTTAAATCAACATCCACAGGGTTGTCTTCAACAAGTAAAATAGGGTGATTTTTGTTTTGCTTGTTCATGATTTATGGTATTTTGGTATTTCAAGATAAAATTTAGCTCCATTTCCCGGCGAACTTTCGGCCCAAATTTTCCCATTCATTCTAATAACTGACTTATTAACCATGGCTAATCCAATTCCTGTCCCCGCGTATTGTTCCGGTAAATTCAAGCGTTGAAAAATTTCAAAAATACGGTCGTGGTATTTCATGTCAAATCCAATTCCGTTATCTTTAACTGTTAATAACCACGAATTTACATTTTCTTTCAAAAGTATTTTAATTTGTGGTAAATCAACTTTACTGGAGAATTTTATTGCATTTTCCAGCAGATTGCGAAGTACAATTGATAATCCATCGTAATCTGTGTCAATCTCGCAATCATCTACATTTAAGCTAACTGAGGCTTTATTGACTGAGATTTCATTGTTTAAAAGTTTAACAATGGTTTCAATTAGTTCTTTGATATTAAAACTTGAAGTCCTGAAAATGCTGCGTTCCAACCTTGAATAAGCCAGTAAATCTTCAATCAGTTGGTTCATTTGTTTTGTTCCTTCTCTGATGGTTTTAATAAACTTTAGTCCCTCGCCTTCTAATTTGTCGGAATAGATTTCTTCAAGCAGGCGGCTGTAACCGTCAATTCCGCGCAATGGTGCTTTTAGGTCGTGCGAAACCGAGTAAGTAAAAGTTTCAAGTTCTTTATTTTTCGCTTCAAGTTTTTCGGTGCTTTGTTGGAGCTGATTTGATTTTTCATGTATGTCTTCCACCAGGTTCAACAATGCATTCTGGCTGTTTGAGAGTTCCTGTGTGCGTTTTTCAACTTTTTTCTCCAATTTTTTATTTAAATTAATTACTTCCTCTTCGGCAAGTTTCCGGGTGGTGATGTCGGCTGAAATAATTTGAATACCTGTAATTTTATGGTTTGAATCCTCAATGCGTGTATAAATGCTGTTAAACCATTTTACAACATTTTGTATTTGAACCTCGTCTTCATATTCCTGCGGAGTTTCAGAAAGCACGGCTTTAATAATTCTATCCATAAAAAACTCTGCGGTAGATGTTGGGTAAAGATCAAAAATTGATTTGCCTGCAAAATCTTCTGGTTTGCCGTTCATATTCTGAGCTGCAATTTTATTGTAAGATATTACATTACCCTCAGTACTATAATAACTTATTCCCACTCCGGCTGCTTCATGCAGAAGCCTGTATTTTTCTTCACTTTCCTTTAATGCTTCATTTAATTCATTCTGCTCAATCCGCTGCAACGAAATTTCCGCAATTAATTCAGTCATATCCAAAAGGAAATCCATGGCCATTTTAACTTCTTCTTCTGACACAACGGGAACTTTTGCAAGAGCATCGAGGTAAATTTTTTCGTTAAATCCGTATTTTTGTGCCTGTTTAATAAAAAAGGAATAATCAGGCTTTTCAAAGAAGAATTGTCCGGTAAATAGGTTGGCAATGTGTTCTCCTTTTATTATAACGGGTATTGCAACATCAACAAGACCGTTCAGGCACTTGTAAAAATGGTATTTTTCTCCCTCTGCCATTTTACCGGCTAAAACAGTATCGCTTATTTTACATTTTTTTGCTGTTTCAGGATTAATCCGATGAAACTCAGTACATATTTGCCGCCAACCTGATTTAGAAAGTACGATTCCATCAAGGTCGAGTATTGCTGTAAGAAATCCTGTTGTTTTATTAAAACCTTCGAGTAATGCATTCACTTTTTCAAAATCAATTAAGTTGATTATTCTATTTTTCATAACCTAATTATTCGTTTTATCCTTAAAGCTATTTTCCAATTCTTTCATCTTTACTTTTAATTCCTTCATCCTCAGCTCACGACCAACAAATAATTTATTCATACGTTGGATTTCTGTAATTTTTATCTCCAGCTCATTTGTTCTAACCTTAACTTTCTCTTCCAACTCTTCATTCAATTTTCTGATTTCTTCTTCTGCAATCTTTCGGTCTGTAATATCTAAAACGGTTCCGGTAATAACATCTTTACCTTCAATTTTAAGGTGGGTACCATGAATTTCGACCCACAAAGGTTTCCCTGTTTTATAATTTCCTTTTGCCACATAATGAACACTTTGCACTTCACCTTCTAATCTTTTTTTTACATTTTCGTCAGCCTTTTCTCTGTCTTCAATTGAAATAACATCAGTAGGTTTCATCCTTGTCAAAATTTCATTTTCAGAATATCCAAAAATTTCACAGAAACGTGAATTCACATAAATAAAATTGTCCTTTTCGAAAATATAGATTCCGGTTAATGATTGTTCAACCAGCGCTTTAAATTTATTTTCGGAAGATTTCAAGGCCAAATCCCCCTCAATTCTTGGGGTAATATCTTCCATTTGGAAAATAAAATATTTTGGATTATTGTGTTCGTTGCGGAGCAAAGCTGAATTAATATGTACCCAAATAATTCCCCCTGATTTTTTTAAATATCGTTTTTCAAAAACCACTTTGTTTGTTTTACCCTGTTTCATTTCCTTGACAGCATCGGCACCAATCATCAAATCATGAGGATGCGTAATGGAATTAAAGTGTATCCCAATCAGTTCTTCCTTCGAATATGAGAGCATTTCGCACAATGTTGAATTAACAGTAATTAATTTGCCTTCAATACTTGTCAGGCACATTCCACTTGCAGATTGTTCGAAAATGGTTCTGAACCGTTCTTCGTTTTCAATGATTTTGGTTTCAATGATTTTGCGTTCCGTAATGTCACGTGTAATCGATAAAATTGCTATTTCATTATTTAAATCGATCATACTTGTTGACATTAATCCAGTTATTATTTTACCTTTTTTTGATACAAATTCAACTTCCAAATTTTCAACAAATCCATTTTTCTTTAATTTCTTCAATAGTTTTTCACGGTCGGCATGGTTTTTCCAAATGTTTAATTTGATTGAGGATTTTCCAATTGTTTCCTCCTGTGTGTATCCCATAATTTTTTCAAAAC
>JBBQPP010000193.1:0-7115 GCA_038217255.1 Bacteroidales bacterium
AAAAAGGATTAAATGAAAGACAAATAGAAGTTGTTCTTTACACAAAAGAAAAAGGAAAAATTACAAATAGCATTTGTCGAGGTTTATTTAATTTAACTGAGAAAACAGCATTCCGAGATTTTGAAAAACTAATTGAACTTGGGATTCTTAAAAAGGAAGGTGAGCGGAAAGGAACTTACTATACATTGAATGTCTGAAAAATGTCCGATAAATCTTAAGAATGTCCGATAAATGTCCGAATTAAATAAACATAGGAAAGTCAGAAGAAGCAAAGGTGTTGGATATAGATAAAAGCCATTAAAAAAACAGGGGTAGACAAATCATACCCCTGTTTAGACAAATTGACCAAGTGACCCTACCGGGATTCGAACCCAGATCATAAGAACCGGAATCTTACATTCTATCCATTGAACTATAGGGCCGATTTTTTTTGTGCTGCAAAAATAACAAAATTCCTTTTAGTTGAACGGGGAACTTTAAACATGTCTTACATTGAATGTTGATAAAAAGATTCCTCAATACAATCAGCCTTATGAAGATAAAAGTAAATTTGCGCTTCTTGTTAAAATAAAAAAATGAAAGAATTAATAAGTATTTCAACAGATTGGTTTAACAAATACTACGAGTCGTTTACTGAACTGTCTGAAAATCAGCAACGCATTTTTGAAATCAAAAAAGAACATTCGTTAAGGGTTGCTGACAACTCGATTTATTTATGCGATAAACTCGAATGGGCAGAAGAAGATAAACATATAGCTTTTTTAGTTGGAATTTTACATGATGTTGGCAGGTTTAGTCAAATGGCTGAATTCGATACATTTAACGACGAAAAATCGGTTGATCACGCTGAAAGAGCAATAAATATTTTAAAAGAAGGTAACAACCTTGAAATATTAAATAATTCAAATAAAGAACTTGTATTTACGGCAATTCTAAACCACAACAAATTTAAAATTCAAGATGGATTGACCGGGCAACAGCTGTTGCATTCAAAATTAATTCGCGATGCCGATAAATTGGATATTTTCAGATTACTTACTGAGTACTATTCAAAAAGAAACAGTAATATAAATCACTACTTAACCTGGGAATTACAAAAAGGGACAGTTGTTTCTCCTGCTGTTGCAAAGGAAATACTGGCAGGAAAAATGGTTTCAAAGAAAAACCTAATTTCAGAAATTGATGTAAAAATCATGCAGTTATCATGGGTTTATGACCTGAATTTCCGGCCAACATTTGAGTATTTGTTGAAGAATAGGTATTTGGAGAATGTCTATAATTCGATGCCCAAAAACGATCTGGTAATCGAAATATACCGAAAAATTAAAGTTTTTGCCGAAAACAAAATTATGAATTAACCATTAATTGAATTATACCTTATCAACTAAAATATTGATTCAAAAAAATGTCGAACCGTTTAATTTGCTTCTGTAATTTAGTTGATGAAAAGGAAATTAAATCGTTGTTACAAAAAGGGGCAAACTCCACAAAGGATATCCAGTTTTTAACCCGCGCTGGTACATCGTGTGGAAGATGTTTACCGTTAATCGATGAACTTGTTGATTCGTTTCATAAAACAAAACCTAAAGACCAGCAGGGCAAACTTGGCTTTGGATCTTAAATTCAATAAACGTTAATTTTAGAAGTATCTTGGAGAGGCGAACATCTCTTTTACGAATCTCATTTCATAATAAATCATAACTTCGTGCGAACCAGTATGAAAATTCAATAAGTTATTAGTTGCATAATCATATGCATAACCAACCCTGCCATTAGAAAGTAATGACGCATATCGGCACTTACCGAAAGGTTATTGTAGTTGTTTTCAAAGTCCTGGCTTAATATTTTAGGAATTGAAAAGCCAACATAATACTTTTCTCCAAATAGAAATCCACCAATTCCAAAATTAGGGACAAACTTTTTGTCAATTTTACCCTGAAAAGAAGAGTCAACAATACCCGAATTCGAAGTATTGGTTCTGTATTCAGTCAGGTTATTTGAATAATTCGTAAAACCACCTTGACAACATTTAATTCCAGTGCAACTCTTTCGTTATTAAGTGGAACCTGCATTGAAAATGTATAGGTTTGTGGTGCACCTTCCAACCCAACCAATTGCTGACGTGAAAGTCCCATGAAACTTAAAGATTCCCAGGTACCTGTGTATGCGGGATTTATGGTTTGTGTATTGAACTTATTTTGTGATAATCTTTAGTATTTTGGCAACCTCTGTATTTATTTTTTTTATTAAAAGCGTGCCATTCAAAAAAAATTTATATGCCTATTGTTACAATATATTCATCAGTAGTTTTTTATGTTTAATTTCTTAGAATGATTTCAGTTTCAATCTGGGACATAATATCCCAATCTTGATGGTATTTACGTTTTTGTTGATTTTTTACTAAAACGCACAAATTATAGAAGTTTATGAAATGGAGAATTAAGTTGTTAAAATTTTGTTCAATTTGTTTTAATAAATATCTTTAAGAACTTTGAATTTTATTTGTTATTATAAATAAATTTATGAATAAATTATTCTCCTTATTAAGCGTTGTTGCATTAATGTATTCATGTTCATCGGTTGAACCACCTAAACCTGTTTTACCTTTACCAGCAGATAGACAATTGGCATGGCATGAATTGGAGTTTTATGCTTTTGTTCATTTCAATATGAATACGTTTACCAACATGGAGTGGGGTTTGGGAAGTGAGAGTCCAAAATTGTTTAATCCAACTGAATTGGATTGTCGCCAATGGGCCCGGGTTTGTAAAGAAGCTGGAATGAAAGGAATTATTCTAACTGCAAAGCATCATGATGGTTTTTGTCTTTGGCCATCAGCATATACCGAACATTCGGTTAAAAATTCGCCATGGAAAAATGGAAAAGGTGATGTGGTGCGTGAATTGGCAGATGCCTGCAAAGAATATGATTTAAAACTTGGTATTTACCTTTCTCCATGGGATCGAAATCATGCGGATTATGGAAAACCTGAATACATTACTTATTTCAGAAAACAGTTACATGAATTACTGACAAATTACGGTGATGTTTTCGAAGTTTGGTTTGACGGTGCCAATGGTGGAACAGGTTATTATGGTGGTGCAAACGAAGAAAGGCGCATAGACCGCCAAACTTATTATGACTGGGAGAACACACAAAAAATTGTAAGAGAACTTCAACCCAATGCCTGTATGTTCAGTGATAATGGCCCGGATATTCGTTGGGTTGGAAATGAAGAAGGTTGGGCAATGGAAACAAATTGGTCGCCAATACGCAAGAACGAGTATTACCCAGGTACGCCTAATTACAAAGAATTACGTGAAGGGCAGATTGATGGCACCCATTGGGTCCCTTCGGAAGTAGATGTTTCTATCCGACCGGGTTGGTATTATCACAAATCGGAAGATCACCGGGTTAAAACATTACCTCAACTTCTTGATATATATTACAACTCAATTGGAAGAAATGCATCATTATTAATTAATTTTCCTGTTGACACCCGCGGTTTGATCCACGAAAAAGATGCAGAGCAGGTATTAAAACTTGCTGATGCTATAAAAGCTGATTTTGCAACTAATTTGATTTATGGCAAGAGCATAACTGCATCAAATACAAGAGGGAATTCGAAAAAATATCAAGCTAAAAATATTGCCGATGATAATCCTGAATCGTTTTGGGCAACCGATGATTCTGTGATTGTTGCGTCAATTACTGTTGATTTTGGAGAACCAACTGAATTCAACCGATTTCTGGTTCAGGAAGATATTCGTTTTGGGCAACGAGTTAAAGAATTTACGTTGGAAGTTTATGTCGAAAACCAATGGAAACAAATAGCTGCTCAAACAACAATTGGAAGAAAGAGGATTTTACGTTTTCCAAATATAGTTGCTTCCCGGTTACGTTTTAAAATTGTCGATTCAAAAGCTTGTCCTGTTATTTCAAATATCGGGGTTTATAATGCACCAAAAGTTATTGTTGAACCAGTTATTCAACGAAATAAAAATAGTGAAGTTTCAATTCAGTGTTTTGATACTGGAATTGAAATTTATTATACAGTGGATGGGAGCACTCCAACGATACAATCATTAAAATATGTTGAACCATTTTTGTTGAAAGAAAAATCTACCGTAAAAGCAATTGTAATCGATCCAGGCACAGAAAAAAGCAGTGCGGTTTCAATGGCTCAATTTGATGTTTCAAAAGAAAATTGGAAATTGATTGGATTATTTCAATCGATTGAACAATCCCGGTTTATTTTTGATGGAAACCCCGAAACAGCCTGGACGATGGATGATAAACCTCCGGTAGATGTTAATATAGATTTGGGAGAAACATTAAATCTAACAGGTTTCACTTATTTGCCTGATCAGGAAAGATGGAACCCGGGAATAATAAATAGGTATGAGTTTTATGTAAGCAACGATGGATTTAACTGGGGAAAACCAGTTTCCGAAGGCGAATTTGCAAACATTAAAAATAGCCCGATACTTCAGAAAAAAGAATTTGATTTGACAAACGGAAGGTTTATCAAATTCAGAATGCTTTCACCTGCCGAAGAAAAGGGTCGATTAGGAATTGCTGAATTAGGAATAACTACACTATAATATATATAGTATTAACATAAAAATAAATTAAAATGAAAAAGTTATTATTAATTACCTTGCTTGTTGGTTTCTTGACACAAATTACATATTCGCAAAACAAAATCTGGGACGAAACAGAAGCCCAAAAAACAGAACGTCTGGCCTGGTGGACTGATGCCCGATTTGGGATGTTCATTCACTGGGGTTTATACGCTCAGGCAGCGCGTCACGAGTGGGTAAAAAACCGTGAAAGGATTACAAATGAAGATTACCAGAAGTATTTTGAAATATTCAATCCTGATTTGTTCAATCCAACTGAATGGGCGAAAAAAGCAAAAGCAGCAGGCATGAAATATGCTGTTATTACTTCGAAACACCATGAAGGTTTTAATATGTTCGACTCAAAATACACTGATTATAAGGTTACAAACACGCCTTACGGAAAGGATATTATTAAAGAATGGGTTGATGCTTTTCGTGCTGAAGGCTTGAAAATCGGTTTTTATTATTCTTTAATCGACTGGCACCATCCCGATTATACGATTGACCGCGTTCATCCACAGCGTGCAAATACAAAAGAAGAATACGATGCTTTAAATAAAGGCAGAGACATGGCCGTTTACAGGGAATATCTGAAAAACCAGGTGCGTGAAATCCTTACCAATTACGGTAAAATTGATATTCTTTGGCTCGATTTCTCTTTTCCAGGCGAATTTGGAAAAGGTCGCGATGATTGGGGCTCAGTTGAACTTATTAAAATGGTTCGTAAACTTCAACCTGATATTTTAATTGATGACAGGGCAGATCTTCAGGATTATGCAGGTGGTTGGGATTTTATGACTCCCGAACAATATAAAGTTGATAAATGGCCGGAAATTGACGGGAAAAGAATTCCTTGGGAAACTTGTCAGACTTTTTCCGGATCATGGGGATATTATCGTGATGAACTTACCTGGAAAGACAATAAACAGTTACTTGTACTTTTAATCGAATCGGTTAGCAAAGGTGGAAATGTATTGTTAAATGTTGGCCCAACTGCCCGCGGAATGTTTGATGAACGTGCTGACAAAGCTTTAAGTGGAATGGGGGATTGGATGAAATTTAATGATCGTTCTATTTATGGTTGTACACAAGCACCGGAAAGTTATGAAGTACCCGATAATACATTATTAACTTTTAATCCTAAAACCAATCGACTTTATATTCATCTGCTCGATTATCCTTTGCAAAAATTAAGATTGCCGGGTTATCAGGGGAAAGTAAAATATGCACAGTTTCTACATGACGCCTCTGAAATAAAGATGTCTGAACCTCGTCAGCATAATCGCGGTGGAGACAATTTAGATGTTGGAGATGTAGATTTGACTCTTCCTGTAGCAAAACCAAATGTGGAAATACCAGTAATTGAGCTTTTCTTAAATTAATGTTAACATAATTTGTAACGGACTGGTAATTAGAATTATAAATAGTTTTATTTGTTTGATAGGACAAACCAATTTTACGATCCCTTTTGTTTTATTACATTGATTATCAGTTGATAGAAAAATATTTGAAACAAAAAAGGATTGATTGACGTATCATTAAATCCTGTTTCGTTATTTTGATATTGACATTCAATAAGTTGTAAAAATGTTTGTTTTTCTTGTGAAAATTAAATATAAATGTTTGCAGGATTAAAAACCTTGATTACTTTTGCACCCGCTTTTATAGCGAAGTTCATTTGGGATTTAAGGGATTTAAAAAGGTTGGAAAATGTTTTCGATTGGGATACGAAAGGAGGCATTGCCGGCAGGAAATAAAAATCAAAAATCCCGAAAAAAGTTTTGGTAGAGATAAAAAGGTTATTACCTTTGCCGCCCCGTAAGGAAAGAAACAGGCCGAGAGAGGTTGAGGAGAAGGATTGGGCGGGGAAATAAAAGCAACATGATGGTCAGCATTTGGAGAAAAAAGGGTGCTGATTTTTTATGGGAAGTTCATTGACATTTTGGAGCACAAATTAAGATAAGAAATAAAAAAGAAGCAAGGTGTACCAACTTTGTTGATTTCTGAGAGATAACGAACAAGACTGGGCGAAAGATAATTAACTTTTTATATATACAACGGAGAGTTTGATCCTGGCTCAGGATGAACGCTAGCGGGAGGCTTAACACATGCAAGTCGAGCGGGATTCGCCTTCGGGCGATGAGAGCGGCGCACGGGTGCGTAACGCGTATGCAACCTGCCTTATACAAAGGGATAGCCCATGGAAACGTGGAGTAATATCTTATGGGACTGATAAACCGCATGGTTTGTCAGTTAAAATTTCGGTGGTATAAGATGGGCATGCGTCTGATTAGGTAGTTGGTGGGGCAACGGCCCACCAAGCCGACGATCAGTAGGGGTTCTGAGAGGATTACCCCCCACACTGGTACTGAGACACGGACCAGACTCCTACGGGAGGCAGCAGTGAGGAATATTGGTCAATGGACGAAAGTCTGAACCAGCCATCCCGCGTGCAGGATGACGGCCCTATGGGTTGTAAACTGCTTTTCT
>JBBQPP010000194.1:0-7078 GCA_038217255.1 Bacteroidales bacterium
GTTTTTGGGAGATGAAATAATCAGTCCTGATAAGCAAGCAAATGGATTGCTTCCTTCAGACCTGGGCTATCCATTACAGTTTCAAAGAGCATTGGGTAATGCTATAATGAAACCTGTGCTATTTTGGAATACTGCCGATCAATCAATTATGATAGGAGGTGAAGTGAAGGAAGGAGAACTTTTTCGGTTTTCCCTGCCACCTGATTTTGATGCGATTGATGTAGTGGTGGAAAGTACCAGGAACATCAAAGAAAAGAGTATGCCTGATACAGATGCGATGCTCATTTTTTCCTGCGTGGGCAGGCTGGGTACATTTGGGCCAATGATCACAACAGAAATATACTGCCCACTGCAATTGATTGAGATTTCATTAATGACATAACATATTGTTATACAGCAATATACATAGCGGCTCAAATTATAAAAGAATTCAGGCCAGAATTGCCAATCATAGCGCAAACTGCTTTTGCACTCGATGAAGATAAAGAAAGATTCAGTGAAACTTTTGATGACTATATCACAAAACCCATTAATGCTGACGTACTCAAACAAAAAATGAAAAAAGCATTGAATTATACCAATGCAATAACAAAATAGAAAAAGATTACTGCTTTGGGGTGTCTGAAAAAGGGAAATTAAATCATTGGCCGTAATCCGGATTAATTTTCGGAAATTTTGCCCCGGATTCAGACAGCTTCTCGTCTAAAATCTTTCTTAATTCAAGCACTTTTTCCGGGTTTTCTTTCGAAACTTCATTTGTCTCTTCGGGGTCATCCGCTAGATTGAATAATTCAATTTGGTTGTTTTCGTAATGTACAATTAGTTTCCAGTCGCCTTTTCGCAATGCGGAACCTGGTTTCCAGCCGCTCCCATGGTAATGTGGATAATGCCAGAAAATCTCATCGCGAGCAATTTGTTTTCTTTCGGTTAATACAGGTAGCAAATTTTCACCATCATTTTTTTCATGCCGAATTCCAGCCATGCTTAAAATAGTTGGAAAGAAATCCATGCTGACTGAGGGTTGTTTCTCAATTCTGCCGGGTTCAGTAATTCCCGGACCGGCAATAATAAGCGGTACACGAATGCCACCTTCATAACACCATCCTTTTCCGGCACGGAGTGGATTGTTGCTGGTGGGTGCATTTTTCCGTCTTAATGTTGAAAGTCCGCCATTGTCGCTTGTAAAAATCACCCAGGTATTTTTATCAAGACCCAGGTTTTTTAATTCATTAATTATCCGTCCCACATTTTCGTCCATGGCAGCTACCATCGATGCATAATCAGCGTTTTCCTGAACGAGTTTTGTCCAGCCTTCACCTTCCTGTTTATGCGGAATTTCGTCAATACCCAATTTCGCACGTTTTGCCTCATACTTTTCAATATGCTTTTTAGCGGCTTGAATTGGTGTGTGCACTGTATAAAAAGCGAGGTACAGGAAAAATGGATTTCCCCTGTTTTCAGTTATGAATTGAATGCTTTCGTTTGTCAACCGATCAGTCAAATATTCACCTTCCGGACCATCTTTTAATTTTGGATTATTATAGGGTGAATAATAGCCTCCGGGCGGACTTCCCTTATCGTGCCCTCCAATGTTAATATCGAATCCCTGATTTTCAGGATAAAAACCTTCGCCGCCCAAATGCCATTTACCGATAAAACCGGTTTTGTATCCTTTTTCTTTTAGCTTTTCGGCAATTGTAATTTCTTTAAGCGCAAGTTTATCATCATCCTGTGGACCGAGAAGTGGGCGGGTTTTAGGATCATCGCCCGGAATCCAATCTGTAATATTTACGCGGTTTGGGTGTTTTCCGGTCATGATTGCCGCACGTGTTGGGCTGCAGACAGGGTTAGCTGAATATGCATTTACAAACCGAACTCCGGATTCTGCCAGCTTATCAATATTTGGTGTGTCGTAAAAACTTTCAGGGAAATTGCATTTTACATCTGCCCAGCCCAAATCGTCAACAAGGATGAAAACGATGTTGGGTTGTTTGTTATTTGAACATGAGTAAAAGAGAATTTGTATAAGTACTAAAATTACTATAATTTTTCTTTTCATGGTTTGATATGTTAATTATCACTACTTCCTTTTATTATTCTTAGTTTTTCATTATCAATTGTAATTTTTGCCGGAATACTAAGGTTTCCCGGTTCTCCATCGAAATGGTACATATTTGTATTAGCCATTACCAGTTCAATTTGTTTTGCCTTGTAACAGTCAACAAACGGTAATTTCGGGATTATCTTTGTAAACAAACCGATTCCAAAAACCGGCAACCAGATTTTATTAAATGGATTTACCACTACCACGTCTATCAAATCATCAGTAATACTTGCATTTGGAGCAATGCGGGCGTTATTCCCAAACTGTGAAGCATTGGCAAAAGTGACAAGAAAAACCGACTTCTCAATTAAAATATCATCAACTTTCATTTTTATTTTAAACGGTTTAAACGCAATACTTTCCTGAATAGTCAATTGAATATAACGCCAAAACCCACGTTTGGAAGCTTTGCTCATTTTATCAGCCACTTGCGCATCAAAACCGATTCCGGAAGTGCATAAAAACCGTTGGTTATTGATTCTGCAAACATCAATTTGCATAGCTTTTCCTTCAATCAAAGTGCGGGCGCTTTTCTGTAAATTCATTGAAATTCCCAATTCGCGGGCAAGCCCATTTCCGGATCCAATTGGTAAAATTCCCATCGTTTTTGAAGTTCCTATTAATCCCTGTGCCACTTCATTTACAGTGCCATCGCCACCAACTGCAACCACAATATCAAAATCAAGGGTTACAGCTTTCTCCGCCAATTTGGTTGCGTGGCCTGGAAATTCGGTGTATTTAATTTCAATTGTTCCAGTATTTTTTTGCAACCATGAAATTGCCTTATAAATTGCCCTTTCCCTTTTTTTGCCATGACCGGCAAATTTGTTGATGACAAGAAAAATGTTTTTTTTATTTTGATGGGACATTACAGTTTTAGCTTGTTTTTTTTTAAACTTCTTTTATGAAAGTTATTTTGTTCAGAAATTATTATCTCCAATTCAGCGTTTTAACAAATTGTTTTCCATCCTATATCTTTACAAATTACCGATATCCGGCATCCAGTATCCCCGTCCGACCGGGTCGTCCGGGCGGGCAGCATCCAGCATCCAATAATCATTAAACTTAATCAATAATCATTTTTTTTCTCACTCTTGCAAATAGACCCGTTTTACCCGTTGCGAAATACCGGTCAGGATTTCGTATGGAATTGTTCCTGCATTTTCTGCAACTTCTGTAATCGGAATGTTTGGACCAAAAATCTCGACTTTTTCACCGGGTTTAACACCCAAACCAGAAACATCAACCATTAACATGTCCATGCAAATGTTGCCGATGATAGGTGCCCGTTTTCCGTGAATAAAAACCGAACCGTTGTTATTACCCAGTTTGCGGTCAATCCCATCAGCATAACCCAATGGAACAATTGCAATTTCACTTTCTTCTGAAATTTTTCCTTTTCGGCTGTATCCTACTGTTTCGCTCGGATTTACTTTTTTAACCTGCGAAACTGTACTTCGCAAAGTGCCAATGTTTTGCAATGGTAACCCTGTGTTGGAAATACCATATAAACCAATTCCCAGCCTTACCATTTCAAATTGTTTTTCAGGAAAACGTTCAATTCCAGCTGAGTTTAAAATGTGGCGGAGGATATTATCAGAAAAGTTATGTCTAAAGAAATTTGCCACTGATTCAAACTTATCTATTTGTTCAATGGTAAAATTATCAAGGTTGCGGTCATCACTTCCTGCAAGGTGCGAAAAAACTGACTTTATATTTACACAATCATTTTCTTTTACAAGCCTGGTAACTTTATCTAATTCTTCGGTGGTTTTAAGTCCCAGCCTGTTCATCCCGGTATCAATTTTTAAATGAATCGGAAAATCCTTTAAGCCGCTTTGCGCAATGGTTTTTATAAAAGATTCAAGCAATTCGGTGCTGTAAATGTTGGGTTCAAGCTGGTGGTCAATAATTTGATGGAAACTGTGCTGTTCGGGATTCATCACAATTATAGGAATTTGAATTCCGGCATTTCGAAGCAAAACACCTTCATCAGTAACCGCAACCGCCAGATAAGCAACATTCTGATATTGAAGCAGATTTGCGATTTCCACATCTCCGCTGCCATACGAAAATGCTTTTACCATAACCATTAACTTTGTTTCGGGCCGAAGTAATCCCTTGAAAATATTGAGGTTATGGACAAGTGCACTAAGGTTAATTTCCAATTGCGTTTGATGCGCTTTTTGCTGTAAAAGCTGCGAAATTTTTTCGAAAGTAAACTCACGTGCACCTTTTATTAATATTGCAGAAGACTGAAATTTGGCCCGATTAAAATGTTTTTCAAAATCAGTTAGTGAATCAAAAAATGATTTTTTCATCGAAAACAGTTCGGAATTTCGCGAAATTTCTGTCCCAATTCCAATAATTTCATTTATTTGCCAGTCAGACAATAACTTGTTAATCTGATTGTATAATTCAGTTTTTGGTAACCCGGTTTGTTGTATATCCGATAATATTACCTGTTTGTAAAGATGCGCTTTAGCCGCTTGCTGGTGCAAAACCGACAACGCGATGGCAAGTGAATTCAAATCAGAATTATAATAATCATTTACAAGCAAACAGTTGTTGATTCCCTGTTTAATTTCAAGGCGCATTTCAATTGGGTACAAATTTTCAAATTCAAGGAGTAGTTTTGATAAATCGGAACTTAAAATACTTGCAACAGCAAAACAATGACAGGCATTTTCTATTGCAGAATCATCGGTAAAAGGTATTTTGAAATTATATTTATTTCCATTTGTCGTGGCAATAAATTCAGTAAAATCAGTGTATTTTTTTGATGAAAAATAGATTTTTGCATTTGGATTTTTGAGTGACCAATCCACTTTTTCAATCGGATTTGTTTTGCAAAAATCTTCCACAGAGTTTTTTATCAATTCAACATCTGAATTGTAAATTAATTTTTTGCATGATTTAAAAAGCTGTAATTTCTCTTCGGTTTTTTGTTGAAATGAAACAAATCCTTCCTGGTGTGCATCGCCAATATTTGTAAAAATGCCAATGCATGGTTTAATAATGTCAGCAAGGTTTTTCATTTCACCGGGTTGTGAAATTCCTGCTTCAAAAATTCCCAAATTGTATCCCGAATCCATTAATAAAACCGAAAGTGGGACACCTACCTGCGAGTTATAACTTTTAGGGTTGCGGACAATTTTGAATTCGCCTGATAAAATGTTGTGGAGCCACTCCTTAACAATTGTTTTTCCGTTGCTTCCGGTAATTCCAACAATCGGGTAATTTTGTTGTAAACGGTTGTAAGTTGCCAGCTTTTGCAAAGCATCCGTCGTGTTTTCAACCAAAATAAACGTAGCTTTTGGATTGATTACAGTTTTATCGGAAACCACAAAACCTGAAATCCCTTTATCAATAAGGTTGGGAATGTAGGAGTGACCATTGTTTCGCGGGCCATTCAATGCAAAAAAAAGTGAGTCAGCGCCTTTAAAAAAAGTGCGGCTGTCAATTACAATATGTCTGATTTTGTGGTTGCTAAAATTCGATCCTTTCACCAACTTAGCATTTAAAACCGATGCAATTTCTGATAAGGTAAAATCAATCATTGATTTGGGTTTATTTCGCGGAAACAGCCCCTGCAAAGTGGCTCATAAACATCTTTTTCGCCCAGTAAAACAACTTGTTCTTTTTCAGATAAGCGATGCGAAAATTGTGCAATGTTTCCACATTTTACACAAATGGCGTGTACTTTGGTAATGTGGTCGGCAACTGCCATCAAATCCGGAATTGGACCAAATGGTTTACCTTTAAAATCCATGTCCAACCCAGCCACAATAACCCTGATTCCCATATTGGCGAGTTTTACAACAACTTCAACCAAACCTTTGTCAAAAAACTGTGCTTCGTCAATCCCAATTACATCAACATTTCCTGTAAGTAAAAGTATGTTTGCCGAATTGCCGACAGGAGTGGAGTTTATTGAATTTTCATCGTGAGAAACTACTTCAGTTTGTGAAAACCGCACATCAATAGCAGGCTTAAAAATCTCAACTTTTTGTTTCGCAATTATTGCACGTTTCAATCTTCTGATAAGTTCTTCAGTCTTTCCCGAAAACATCGATCCTGCAATTACTTCTAGCGAACCAACTTTAGTTTTACTGTGTATGTTCCTTTCAATAAACATGGATTTTGTAAGAAATTAGTACTTTTACAAAAGTAAAATTTTAAAACATTAGCCTGCGAAGAATGGAAAATAAAAAACTGCTGAATTATGTACTAAACGATTTGAGCGAATTAGATGAATTGTTTGCAGAAAAGGGCAAAAATAGTTTCGATGCATTTGAAATGGAGTTTATTCAAAACCGCATTTCGGGTTCGGTTAGGTTGATAAAAATGTTTATTGAAATGGAGAACAACTCATCTGATGATATCAATTCTGATGCTGTTCCTTTTCAAAAACAAGAGCTGCCATACGCCGAACCATCAATTAATAAAGTAGAAGATAAGGCAAAAGAAAATATCCGGGAAAACCCTGCGGTTAAAATACCAGGTGTTTGGGTTGAAGAAAAGGTTTCTGAAGTTTCTGAACAGCAAGTTAACCAGCAAATTGAAAAGGAAGAAAAAGCTGCTGAAACAATTACCGAGGAAAAAATTACAATAGTTGAAAATAAAGTTATTACACCGGAAATAGCTCAGGAACAAGAGGGCGAAACAGAACAACAGGTTATTGTTAAAACATCACAACAAAACGTTCAAATCAAACGGGAAACTTTTCAAAAAGAGCTTGAACTTGAAGAAGCCGAGCCGGTTGATATTCATAACAAACGACTGGGCGATAGTTTTTTAAAAGAAAAATCGGTTAACGATATTCGGTCTGACGATATGTCGAAATTGGAACACAAACTTTCGAACCGCCCGGTTTCAAGTATTCAGTCAGCTATTGGAATCAATGACAGGTTTCAGTATATCAGAGAGTTGTTCGAAGGTAGTGCAGATGGTTTTATTAAAGCAGTTACTGAT
>JBBQPP010000195.1:0-7028 GCA_038217255.1 Bacteroidales bacterium
TTATTGCATCGATGCTTGGGATGCTTTTCGGGAAAAATGTTCCTGCAAAAAGAAGCCACCAATCCATTATTTTGGGTGGGATAATCCTGATAGCAATGGGCATCAAAATTTTGGTTGAACACATTTGGTTTTAAAAACCAGATTCTCTATTCGGTCAGTTCAACTATTTTAAGTGTCACGTTATACTCTTCAAGTTTAATAACCTTTGTTGAAATCGGGTAAGGTGAAACATCTTTTAATTCAAACGAATAATTCCCAAGCGTATCAATCAGATTATCAAAAGTATTGAGCATAATTGAACCGCGAACCGGACTTTTAACTTCGATTTTAACGTCAGCTTTTCCTTGCCAAACACACACAACATCGCTTGGGCAGCGGGAATCATTGATTTCTGTAACCGTAAAATTTAAAGAATTATCAGTTGAATGATATTCTCCGTTGATTTTAAAATCGTTCTCCAATCCCAGACTGAATGAATCTGAAACTGTTTCGTTGTCGCACGATACAAGGGAAATTACCAAAAAAGCAAATAAAATAGATAGTGTTTTCATAATTTAATTTTATGAATAGATTCACAAATATAACGATTGGTTGCGTGATTAATTAAATTTGTATCTTTTATGTAAATTGATAATGAAAATTGGCAACATAGAATTAAAAGGCACACCACTTTTTCTGGCACCCATGGAAGATGTAACTTATAAATCGTTCCGTTGGATGTGTAAGAAATTTGGCGCCGATGTAATGTATACCGAATTTGTTTCATCAGAAGCGCTTGTCCGCGACATAAAAAAAACCAAGGAAAAAATGGTGCTGTATGATTTCGATCGTCCGGTCGCCATTCAGATTTATGGGCACAATATCAATTCAATGGTACGTGCAGCGCAGGTTGCAGAAGAATCGAACCCCGATTTTATCGATATCAATTTTGGTTGCCCCATGAAAAAAATCGTCCGACATGGAGCCGGGGCAGCCATGTTGCAAGATTTGCCAAAAATGCAGCAAATGGCCGCCGAAATTGTTAAAGCAGTGAATTTGCCCGTTACGGCAAAAACAAGATTGGGCTGGTCCGAAACCGACAAACCAATTATGGAAGCTGCCGAACGTTTACAAGACGCAGGAATAACAGCACTTGCCATTCATGGGCGTACCCGCGACCAATTATATTCGGGTCAAGCCGATTGGGCGCTGATTGGCGAAGTAAAAAACAACCCAAAAATCATTATCCCGATCATTGGAAATGGCGATATCAACAGTGCCCAAAAAGCAAAACATTTATTGGAACAAACCGGTGTTGATGCGTTAATGATTGGGCGCGGTTCAATCGGGCGGCCTTGGTTGTTCAGGGAAATAAAACATTATTTGGAAACCGGCGAATTACTTCCCCCGCCAAATGTTACCAAAATTGTGGAAATCTTAAGGGAACAAATCCGCCAGAATTTCGAATGGAAAGACAATGAACGCATAGGGATTTTGATGCTGCGCCGCCATTTCGCAAAATATTTTCCGGGGTTGCCCAACTTTCGCGAGCTAAAAATTAAATTGCTCCGAGCTGAAGCTGGTGATGAAATAAATGAAATCCTTGATAAAATTGTTAATGATTTTGGCAGTTTCCAATTAGATTATTCAAACTCAAATTTATTGTAATGGACAATCAATATTCAAAATTCTATTCGGAAGAATCGCTTTGGAAAAAAATAAAAAAATTCTCGAAGGTTGCCGGTGCAAAAGTTATTTATGCAGCTTTACTGTTGTATTATGCAATGATTGACAGCAAGGTAAGTCTAAAAACGAAGGTTTTTATTGCTGCTGCATTAGGATATTTTATACTGCCAACCGATGCCATATTCGATTTAACCCCAATTATTGGTTATTCCGATGATCTCGGGGTTTTGCTTTTTGCCTTAAAACAAATTTCATCGGCCATAACACCCGAAATAAAAGAAAATGCACGAAATAAAATTTCCGAATGGTTCAGCGAGATTGATGAAAAAGAAATCATTGAACTGGATGAAAAAATATTTTAACCTTAAAAATCAATTGAATGTTTGAATTTGATTTTTCAATGCTTCAGTGGTTGTTATTTTTCGTATGCGCCATTTTTATTGGCATGTCGAAAGTAGGTGTACCAGGTGTTTCGTTGATTGTTGTACCTATTTTGGCCATTATTTTTGGAGGAAAAGCATCAACCGGGGTGTTACTGCCTATGTTAATGATGGCAGATATTTTTGGAGTTAGCTACTACCACCGACATGCCGAATGGAAATACTTATGGAAATTGCTGCCTTGGGCGTTTATTGGCGTTGGGATTGCGCTTTGGGTAGGCGAAACTGTAAATGATGAGTGGTTTAAAAATATCATTTCAATTTTGGTTTTTATTTGTATCGGACTAATGCTTTGGAAAGACCGCAACAAAAACAAAAACATTTTTCCGGATACTTGGTGGTTTGCAGCTACAATGGGAGTTCTCGGGGGTTTTGCAACCATGATTGGCAATGTTGCCGGACCAATTTTTGCCATTTATCTTTTGGCAATGCACCTCCCCAAAAACAGTTTCATTGGCACCGGTGCATGGTTTTTCCTGATCATCAATTTTACAAAATTCCCGCTCCATATTTTTATTTGGAAAACCATTTCCAGGAACACATTAACCCTTGATTTATTGTTGCTGCCGGGGATTGCCATAGGTGCTTTCCTTGGCGTTTGGTTGGTTAAAAAATTCTCCGACAAATTATACCGTACTTTTGTTTTTATAATAACCGCATTATCGGCATTTTTATTACTAATTTAATGAATATGAAACGATTAAAAGATTTTTTTGCAAATAAAAAAGTATCGGCAATATTAGATACTGGAACCGGAACAGGGGATTTTATCGAAGTTTTAAAAGAAGTGTTCCCAGTAGCCAAAATCACAGGGATCGATCCAAATACCGAATCTTTGCAGGAAGCCGGAATAAAATATCCTGATGTATCATTTGCAGAAATGGGGGCTGAGAACCTTAAATTTACTGATAATTCATTCGATTTAGCAAGTATTTCAATGGCTTTGCACCATTTGCCCGATATTCAAAAAGCGCTGAAAGAAATTCAGCGTGTTGTAAAATCCGGCGGTTGGATAATTGTAAACGAGCTTTTCAGCGACAACCTGAGCCCCGCAGAGGAAGTTCACAAAATGTTGCATCATTTTCGAAGTAAAATCGATCGTTTAACAGGAGTAAGCCATAACGAAACATTTAAAAAAGAAGAAATTAGGGCTTTTGTAAAAGCCGCTGGGATTGATGTTTTATTTGATTTCGAAAATCCTATTGACCCCATTTCAATTGATGAATCAGGCGAGCTTGAAAACAGGTTGGAGAAAATGAAACTGCATCTCGAAAAAATTAAGGGCCGACCGGAATATGACATTTTCAAACCACAAATCGAAGAATTTCGACAGGCAGCTTTGAAGCATGGTTTTCAATCTCCTACAAGAATTGTATTGGTTGGGAAACCTTCATGATAGTGCCAAAAAACGAAGAACTGTTCTCCTTGCGAAAAACGGTTCTTCGTTTTAATTTTCTCCAATTTTCAGTTCAAAATCTCTTTGATCTTCCAACGTCTAATTTTTAAATCCTTGATTTGTGAGCCTTCAAGAAGATGCGAGTAAACACCCACCCTAACGCTCCAAATTGGTCCTCTCTCTATTGCGAGAAATTCATCTAGGTTAACTTTTCTGCTCATTGTTTTATGTATAAATTGTTTTCCGACTTTTAGTTCTATTTTACATTCCAGTTTTTATAGAGTAACCTCTTGCTTCAATGGCTTTTTCAATTTTAGCTTTGTCAACCTTTGTGGCATCATACGAAACCACCGCATTCGAATCATTCAAACTGACCGCGACCGAAACAATCCCGTCAAGTTCTTTGACACCTTTTTCAACCGAAGCAACACACATATCACAAGTCATCCCCCCTATATTTATTGTTGATTCAACAACTTGTGTTGATTCAATTGTTGTTTTCTCTTCAGTTTTATTTTTAGTTCCTGACTGACAAGAAACAAAAGCCAAAATAATAATGAGATAAAATAGATTTTTCATACTGTTGAAAATTATAAGTTATTTAATTTCAATACGCAATTTGTGAATTACTTGTAAAAATTAAGAGTATTTTATATCAAAAATCATTCCAAAAAAACACAATTTCAGTAAAACTGCTTCACTGTTGTTAAATCAAGGATTTTTGGGTTTTCAACCGATTGTTCTCATTTCCCATTTTTGAGAACAATCGAGATATTTTTGTAACAACATTTATTTCAAAAGCCATTATAGCACATAAAAAAAGGATCTGCATTACAAATCCCTCATCTTTACACTTATACAAATCTTCTCTTTTCAGTAAACATTTAAAACCTGACCAATTTGCAAAACTGAAGTTTCCTTTAGCGAATTAAGCATACAAAGCGATTTAATTGTAGTTTTTGTCCACTTAGAAATCTTATATAACGAGTCGCCTGAACGGACAATATATTTCTGCGAAACAGGCTGGTTAACAGCGTATCCTTTGGGTTTTAATTCCTTTTGAAGTTCAGCCAGATTTTCAATTTCAGCAACTTTACTCCTGGTTTTTCCATTTTCATAATCAAAAACCAATTCAGAATCATACGGTTTGCCATTTTCCCTGATTTCGAAATGCAGATGGCTTGTAGTAGCTCTGCCTGTTGCTCCTGCTAATCCAATTGGCTCTCCCATTTCAACCGATGCACAATCATTAATCAAGTATTCTGATAGATGTGCATAGTAAGTTTCAATATTATTGCCATGATCTATAACAATCATATTTCCATAGCCGTGGTAATATTGTCTCCGGGTTACAATCCCGTCAAAAGCCGCATAAATTGTGTCTCCTTTATTCATTTTAATATCTGTACCGGTATGCATCCGTCCCGACCGTGGACCAAAGCGGCTAATTACTTTCCCTGATCCCGGCATCGAAAACATAGAAAGGAGATAACCTGAAGTAATGGATTCTTGCGCAACATTATCTGAAACTAATTCCGGAGAATAGATTTCCAACGAATCCAAATCTGAAATTAAACACCCGAAATCAATACCTTCGATAAAAATTAAAGAATCCGTATTTATATACTGTGCTTTTGCTGAAAACAACATTAAAACAAGGGAAAAACATGTTAAAAGTATGGTCCTTTGCATGCAATTATTTTTATGTGCTACAAAATACAAAACATTTTGAATTTAAAAACTTGCAATTCTAATAAATTTTTACAAAGTACGACAAACTTATTTTGGGTTTTGATTCAAGATAACAACTTGTTTGATAAACATTAACAAATTTATAGTGATTTACTGTATTAGAATTTTTTCCAAACAGCCACAAAAAGCAAAACCCAGCCCGCAATAAAACTAAGTCCTCCAAACGGAGTAATTGCACCCAACCATTTTATTCCTGTAATTGCCAAAACATAAAGACTTCCCGAAAACAAAATTATTCCAATAGTCAACAGAATAGCTGACCAATTCAGTAAACCAGAAGGAAAAGAAACAGAAAGAACGCCAATCAAAAGCAATCCAAGTGCATGATAAAAGTGATATTCGACCCCGGTTTTGTAAATCTGCATCATTTCGTTTGAAAGGTGTGCTTTTAAACCGTGTGCACCAAATGCGCCGATTGCGACCGCAAGTGCGAGTAAAATGGAGGCGGAAAATAAAATTGTTTTGGTCATGTTAGAATTATTTAAGCAAGTCTTTTATTTGATTTCTAAAGATTGGCAAATCATTTTGAATAATTTGAAAGCAATATGTAATAATCCTTGTTATGCATATCTGGCTTCTTGCAAAACAAGTGGTTTAAAAATCGGTTTTATCCATTTCTTTGAACAAATATCAATTTCTCGTCCGAACTGTTTTTTTAAAAAGGATTTTAATCGGATTTCAGTTTCATATAAATCAGGAGTGTCCTTCTCAAATTCAACCAAAAAGTCAATATCGCTTTCGCTGGTTTGTTCATTTCTGGCAAACGAGCCGAACAATCCAATCTCAACACAATGAAATTGTTCCTTGAAATAGTTTCGATTCTCTTTTAAAAACAATAAAATATTTTCAGCCGACAACATTTTTGAACACTTAAAAATTATAAATGTAAAAGTAATGAACAATTATCTACAAAAAAATACAGAATCAAAGTAAACGGAAGATTAAGTACAATTCGGACTGGATTTTGCTGATGAAAACTTAAAATCTGCTGAAGTTTGTTTCTTGGCAAATATTAGCAATGTGTTGTGCCTATCACTAAATCGGACTAGCAAAGTCCGCCTCCCACAAAAACAGGATACCAAAGGACAGCCCAAACCAATCGCTTTTGTTAATTTGCACCGAAATTAGAAACGATAAAAAATGACTGCAAAAAAAAGCATATTTACTGGTTTCCCGGAAACTCAGGAATTATTGGAATGGTATAAAAGCCAAGCAAAAAACGAACTTCCAAATATTAACGGGCACATTCACACACCTCACTCTTTCAGCGCTTTTTCGAGTATCGAACTGGCATTTCAATTGGCGAAAAGTGAGGGTGTTTCAGTGTTGGGCATCAACGATTTTTACACTACCGACGGGTATGATGAATTTGCCGAACTTGCTCAAAAACATAACATTTTCCCATTATTCAATATCGAATTCATGGCTTTGCAAAACGATTTGCAGACAGCCGGAATCCGGGTAAATGACCCAAGCAATCCGGGACGTACCTATTTCAGTGGAAAAGGATTGCGGCAACCTGCAGAAATGAGTGAAACGTCATTTAAAAAGGTAAAAGATTTGCAGATTGAAAGTAACCGCCAAACTTACGAAATGGCAGATAAACTCAATGCTTTTTTAGCTGAAAACAGAATCGATATTCAATTTGATGCTGCTGAAGTGCAAAAACGTTTGGCGAAAAACCTTTTCCGCGAACGGCACATTGCACAAGCCATTCGGATTGCGGTTTTTGAAAAAGCGAAAAGTGAGCAGGAAAGAAAAGAATTGTTCACGCA
>JBBQPP010000196.1:0-7008 GCA_038217255.1 Bacteroidales bacterium
GCCAATGAATGTAAATTGAAAGATGCAATCGAAAGCATGTTTACAGGGCAAAAAATAAATGCAACAGAAGACCGCTCGGTTCTGCACGTGGCCTTGCGAAATCGCAGCAATACGCCAATTATTGTTGATGGCGAAAATGTGATGCCCGAAGTAAATGCCGTGCTTGACCAAATGAAAGATTTTTCTGAGGAAGTGATCTCAGGAGCATGGAAGGGATACACCGGCAAAGCAATTACTGATATTGTGAATATTGGAATCGGCGGCTCCGATCTTGGTCCGTTGATGGTTACCGAAGCTTTGAAACCTTACAAAAAAGAGAATATCAACCTGCATTTTGTGTCGAATGTTGACGGTACGCACATTGCCGAAACTTTAAAACTGGTAAATCCTGAAACCACCCTTTTTATTGTGGCTTCGAAAACATTTACCACACAGGAAACCATGACAAACGCCAACTCGGCGCGCGATTGGTTTTTGAAAACTGCCAAAGACGAAGCTAAGGTAAAATATCATTTTGTGGCTGTTTCTACAAATGAAAAAGCGGTTTCTGCATTTGGTATCGACACTAAAAATATGTTCCGTTTCTGGGATTGGGTAGGTGGCCGTTATTCATTGTGGTCGGGCATTGGGCTTTCAATTGCTTGCGGGATTGGGTTCGAAAATTATATTGAATTGCTTGAAGGAGCACACGCCATGGACAATCATTTCCGGAATACAAAATTCGACAAAAATATACCGGTGATTCTTGCCGTGATTGGCATTTGGTACAACAATTTTTATGGTGCCCAAACTGAAGCAATCCTCCCTTACGATCAGTACATGCACCGTTTTCCTGCCTACTTTCAGCAAGGAAACATGGAAAGCAACGGGAAATATGTGGACAGGAACGGCGAGCAGGTTGATTACCAAACGGGCCCGGTTATCTGGGGCGAACCCGGAACCAACGGTCAACACGCATTTTATCAACTCATTCACCAGGGAACTAAATTGATTCCCTGCGATTTCCTTGCTTCTGCAATCAACCACAATCCAATTGGCGACCACCAAGTAAAATTGCTTGCCAACTTTTTTGCTCAAACCGAAGCAATGATGGTGGGGAAAACAGCCGATCAAGTGGAAGCAGAATTAAAAGCCGCCGGAAAATCGGAAGCTGAAATTGCTGAATTGCTGCCATTTAAAGTGTTCTTGGGGAATATCCCAACCAATTCGATATTGCTTAAAAAATTAACACCACGCACATTAGGTTCATTAATTGCCATGTACGAACACAAGATTTTTGTGCAGGGAATTATCTGGAACATATACAGTTTCGACCAGTGGGGAGTTGAATTAGGCAAGCAATTGGCCAACGCCATTTTACCAGAATTGGTTACCGACAAACCGGTTACAGGGCATGATACTTCAACAAATGGATTGATAAATGCTTATAAGGAAATGAGATAAATAAAAAAATCAATACAACATCCTTGCCCTGATTGTGTGCGGAACTTTTTTCAACTCTTTTAAAATAGAATCACAATCGCTGCTTTCGGTATCGATGATTACGTAGCCGATTTCGGTATCGGTTTGCAGGAATTGGGATGCGATATTGATACCGCGGTTTGTAAATACAAAGTTGATATCTTTCAGCAGGCCGGGCATGTTTTTATGGATATGTAGAAACCGTTGTTTGTCGTGATTGGGAAATAATGAAACCTGAGGGAAATTAACCGCGCCCACCGTTGAGCCGTTATCGCTGTAACGAATCAGCTTTTCATCAACTTCCATCCCAATGTTTTCCTGTGCTTCAGACGTGCTTCCGCCAATGTGCGGTGTGAGCAACACGTTATCAAATTCCTGTAGTACCGAAACAAACGGTTCGTCATTTGAGCTTGGCTCCTGTGGAAAAACATCAGCGGCAGCGCCTGCCAATTTCCCTGTTTTTAATGCTTCGGCAACCGAAATATAATCAACAACCGAACCCCGGGAAGCATTTATCAATAACGAACCTGTTTTCACTAAAGCCAGTTGTGGGGCCGAAATCATATTTGTAGTCAATTCATTTTCAGGAACATGCAGTGTTACAGCGTCAGAAACTCGCAGTAATTCTTCAAGCGATTGGCAAGCAACCGCCTTCCCCAGGTTGAGTTTCTTTTCGATATCAAAATAAAAAACGTTCATCCCCATTGATTCGGCAAGGATTGAAACTTGTGTGCCGATATGCCCATAACCAACAATACCAAGGTTTTTGCCCCTCACTTCATACGAATGTTTTGCCGCTTTTAACCAAGTACCCCGGTGTGCTGCCGCATTTTTCGCCGGTACTTCGCGCATAAGTAAAATAACTTCAGCAATAACAAGCTCGGCAACCGAACGTGTATTTGAAAACGGCGCATTGAAAACAGGTATCCCCAAATTTTTTGCAGCGTTCAAATCGACCTGGTTTGTACCGATACTGTAACATCCGATGGCAAACAGTTTTTTTGCTTTTTTAAGGATTTCGGCGTTGAGGTTGGTCCGCGACCTTATTCCGATAATGTGGACATCTTTTATTTTTTGTTCCAATTCGGCTCCCTCGAGTGCGGTTTTTAAGTATTCGATATTTGTGTAACCCGCTTCTTTAAAGGAATTTACTGCCGACTGATGAATTCCTTCGAGCAGCAAAACCCGAATCTTGTTTTTGTCTAATGAAAATCTATTTGCCATTGGTTGTAGTTTAATTAGATGATTCTTTGCTTTCCTTCCGCGCCTCTTTTTTTACTTGTTTATATCGCTTTTTGTTTTCCTTCGACATAAAAACAGTTTCTTTTAATCCCTCTAAAACAGAAATCAAAGTTATGTTAATAAACGATTTATTCATGTCGCGTTTGACATTGTACTTAACAATTCGTGGCGGCAAAATGTCGGAAGCAGGGTTCGATGAAGTAACAACCGCATTTGCAGCAAACGAAAGCACCGAATTTTTCCAGTCAGCTTTGTCTTCAAGATTTAAATCGAAAGTAAAATCATGGAACAGAAATTTCATGGTTCCGTCAGCTTTCTCTTTTTTGGCTACTCCGGTAAATTCGATTTTATCGGCAACTCCATTGTTAATAGAAGCTGGTGCAAATGATTGGATCAATTGATTCAAATCTTTCAAATCGAATTTTGAAAATGTGCCATTAAAACTGAACTCAGGTTTTTTATAATCAAATTCGAGACTCAAGAAGAAATGCACTTTGTTTTCAAGAAAAGCATCGGTTTTCATCAAAAGCGGTTGGTTTGTATCGACAGTTGTAATATTTTCGATTTTAAAAGTCGCTTTGTTGATATTTGCTTTTCCACGATTTTTATCGGATTTGATTTCGTTGTAAACCAGATTTACATTGGTGGCCAAAACCTGTTTTATTAAAATGGGTGTTTTTATCGAAGTTATCAACTGTGCGGGATATTCCGGGAAATGTTTAATGTCAATGGGTTTCGTTCTATCTTTAAAAAGGTTCGAATTGACTGAATCTAAGGTTATTTCATCGATGAATATTTTTTTTCGATAAAAAAGGGAATCGAAATTTATCCCCGTAATTTTAACAAGTACAGCACTTAATTGAAATTGAGTCTTTTGAAATTTAACCCTTTTTTGAATTGCTTTTTCATTAATATTCGGTGTAAATGCAATGTTTTTAATAATTACCGATTTGTCGCTATATGAGAGGTTGAAATCCTGCAAGGCGAGATGAAAAATACTGTCGGTGGTATGAATATCCAAATCCTTCAGTCCCATTCTAAAATCATCGAAATGATATAATAATGTATCGATTGATTTTTCAACTTCGAGCGAATTGACAATGATTTCATAATTTTTTAAACTGATTTGCTGCACCGATTCTTTGTGTAAGACACCTTCAATTTTGCCGATATTCAAATTAAGAAGGCTGTATGAAAACAAATCTTTTCCGGGTTGCTGGTCAAAATGGATGTCTTTTATCGTAATATCTAGTTTATCAATTATCAGGTTCCGCTCTTTTGCCAAATTTCCGATTTGAACCGATGCGTCATTCAAAACAAAACTGTTTAAAAAATAAGCATTTATTCCACTTTTACTGGATTGCTGAACTGTGTCGGGTTCAACTGTGGATTCCTTAAATGGCAAAAAAATAGGATTTTTATCGGCAATTATAATTGAAACTTCGGGTTCGTCGATTTTAATTTTTTCCAGTTTCAATATATTCTGTTTTAAAAGTGTTATTATCTCAACATTGGCAAGCAGGATTTCTTTGGTTCTTAGGTCTAAAGAACTGTTGATATAAGGATAGCTTTTCAGTGGTTTTTGCTTAGGCAGTATTTCAACATTTTTAACTCTGATATTCCCCGAATAAAAGTTGATACTCAAATCATTGAATTTGAGATCATAAACATCCGAGATTATATTCGAATTAAAGCTTTTTATCAGCGCCTCGGAAAGTAACCTGTTGAAATTCTTGTAAATGAAAATTCCGGAAACAATGAATGCGATAAAAATTCCCAAAATAATCCTTTGTAAAACCTTTCTTCGAGAATATTTTCCAGATGCTTTATTTTGTTCCGGATCCATAAGGTAGACAGATTATAATTCTACCAAAAATAGCAGAATTAACTTAATTTTTCGGTAAGCAGAGCAATCTCTTTTTTAGGAGATTTATTTTCGTATAAAATATTATAAACTGCCTCAGCAATAGGCATATCAACATTGTAGTTTTTATTAATCTCGAATATACATTTCGAGGAATAATAGCCTTCAGCAATCATGTTTAATTCGAGCCGCGCTGCTTTTACCGGGTAACCTTTCCCGATCATGGTGCCAAAGTTGCGGTTCCGGCTGAACTGAGAATATGCTGTAACAAGCAGGTCGCCCAAATATGCAGAACTTTTTATGTCGCGGGTAATGGGGTGAACTGTATCGACAAACCGCTTGATTTCCTGGATTGCATTTGAAATCAACACAGCATGAAAATTATCGCCATAACGCAAACCATGACAAATACCCGATGCAATGGCAATAATGTTTTTTAAAACTGATGCGTATTCGGTACCCCAAATATCATCGGAAATAGTAGTCTTTATATATTCACATTGAATTAGCCCTGCAAAAGTGTTTGCTTTTTCTTCATCGAGGCTTGCAATTGTAAGGTACGAAAGCCTTTCGAGTGCAACTTCTTCGGCATGGCACGGACCGGCAATTACGCCCAGGTTTTCAAACGGAACATTGAAATGCTTGTTCAGGTAGTGCACAATCAGCAGGTTTTCTTCAGAAATAATACCTTTTATCCCCGAAAGAATGTATTTTTTGCTGATATCGGTTTTTGTATTGCCAAGAACTGTTGGCAGATATGCCGAAGGGATAGCAAGTACCAAAATTTCCGACTCTTCGGTAATTGCATCTATATCATTATAAAAGCTGATACGTTTAGTGTCAAATTCAACATTTTGTAAATAACGCGGATTGTGGCCATTTTTTTCAAAGTCTTCAATGGTTTCAGGTTTACGAAAATACCAGTTGATATGTGGAACATTTTCGAGTAGCATTTTTGCCAAAGCAGTTGCCCAACTTCCACTACCGATAACTCCAACTTTGTTATTTTTTATATCCATGTGTGTAATTTCAACCTACAAAATTATAAGTTTTTTTCTGTTTGGCACAATTGACGGTGAAACTGCACAAAAACTGTTTTATACAGTTTTCAAAGATATTGCCGGTTAACAAAAAATAATCGTAAATTCAGGTTTCATTTTTAAACCTAAATTTATGCAAATATATATCCTTTCGCTCGATGCCAGAACCACAAGCAACCGGCAATCCAATTTAATCATTCAGATGAAATCGTGGCTGTTGCCCAGCAGGAATTTGGATATGTAGAATTGGGTAGGATGAAGAAAAATTAAATTCATGATTGAACTTCCTTTGTGAAAAATAAAAAAGCTCTAATTGTAAGAAAGCTGGTTCATGTTATAACCGGACTGCTCATCCTAATATTAACCTATATTATTGAGCGGGATGTTTTATTGCTTCTGATAATTGGAGGTTTGATCTTTTCTTTTGCAACATTCAGGTACAAAAACTTACAGCTTGTGCATAAAACTTCTGATGCCAGCCTTGGCACGTTGTTTTATCCGTTGGGAATACTCTCGTCATTCTTAATATTGGCAGATTTACCCCTATATTATTTTCAAATAGCACTCATGGTTTTAACCGTTTCAGATCCGCTGGCCAACCTGGTCGGGCAAATCAAAAACAGAAATATCATTTTTATTGTGTGGAAGGATAAAAAAAGCATTTATGGTTTGGCGGCTTATACCTTCTCCAACGTGGCCATTTTTTATGCTTTTCTACCACAGGAACTTTTAAATGATTTCCTTTTTGTTTTTTCTTTGATGTTAGTGGCCATTGCCTTTGAATTAATTTCGTCGCGCGGCTCCGATAATTTAACGATTCCGCTGGGACTGTCACTTTTCTTTGTTTTTCAAAATACAAGTCATCCCGATTTTCTTTTCCTAAACGTGGTATTAATTATTCTAACTACAGGAGCATTCTATTTGTTTAAATGGAAAATGCTTACCCGCTACGGAAGCTTAACTGCCTGGTTAGTTGGTTTGTATTTACTCGTTTTAGCCGGTTGGAACTGGATGTTGCCGGTGATGTTTTTCTTTGTAAGTTCGGTTGTTTTTACCAAAATAAGCCCGGTTAACAGAAGAAAGAGAGTACAATCCGGTGGGCGAAATGCCTGGCAGGTGTTGGCCAATATTGTATGGGCACTTGTCAGTTCCATTCTGTACCTCATTACAGAAAATGTGTTTTTTATTTATTTTTTTATCGCTTTTGTTGCAGCAGTTACGGCTGATACCTGGGCAAGCGAAATAGGTCCTGTTTTTAACAAAAAAAGCTTTTCGGTAGCTGATTGGAAAATGCACAAATCGGGCATAACAGGCGGTATTTCTTTCAGCGGAACTGTGGCGGCACTTACAGGATCGTTCTTTGTTTCAGCCCTTTCGTATTTTTTGTTTTTCGAAAAGTGG
>JBBQPP010000197.1:0-7002 GCA_038217255.1 Bacteroidales bacterium
GGTTGAATCAATAGGAAATAAATCGGGACGGTTATAAAAACCCATAATCGGATCGAACCAAATACCTGCAATGTTGGGATATTGTGTGAGCAATTCAGTGATTTGTTGATGAACAAAATCGACATAAATTTTAAAATCCTCGTCTTTTTCAAATTTATATTCGGGTTGTGGTTCAGTATAGGCTGGTCTTGCTGAGATCCAGCCACTTTCTCTTGAATAAAAGTAAGGATGCTTCCAGTCGGCGCCATAGGAATAGTATAAAAACAGTCCCAGCCCTTTTTGCTCACAGGCATCATAAAGTTCTTTAATCAAATCCCTTTTGGCAGGGGAATTCATTACATTGAAGTCAGTTGCTTTTGTGTCGAACAAACAAAATCCGTCGTGGTGTTTTGATGTAATTGTTATATACTTCATACCTGCATTAATAGCTGTTTCGGTAATTTCATCAGCAGAAAATTTATCGGCAGTGAAGCGGTCTTTAAACTTTGCGTATTCTATAACAGGAATAGTATCCCTTAACTGAACCCACTCCCCTTTTTCCAAAATACTGTATAATCCGTAATGAATAAACATTCCGTATTTAGCGGCTTTAAACCAAAGCAGATTGGCCTGTTTTGGATTCTCGCGATACTCTTTCTGATAGTCTTGCAAATAAGCAGGAACCATTGTTTTATCTGAACATCCATTAAAAAAAATGACTGCGAGAAAGAGTGAAAGAAGTTTGATTTGATTTTTCATGATATTATATTGTTTAACGTTAGCGTATGAAGCTACCAGCAGAGGCTGACTGCGAGCAATATCATGTTAAGTTGATAAACTGCCCGAACGGAAAGTTGACCACCGAAAACCACTGCTGCCGACCTTGCCGGGTAGCTGAGTTATGCGCTGGTTTTCAATCAATGTAGGTTTCTTTTAATACCGATTTTAGCTCATTGATCTCAGATTTTGTCAACCGGCCAAGGTCTTTAATTATTCTCTGTTTGTCGATAGTTCGAATTTGATCTAAAACAATCCAGCCAATTTTACTGTCATGTCTAACTTCAATTCTTGTCGGATAATTTTTAGAACTTGTTGTCATTGGGGCAATTACAACAGTATTTAAAAATTTATTCATCTCGTTCGGCGAAATCACAACGTATGGCCTGGTTTTTTTAATCTCGCTCCCAAGAGTCGGGTCAAGATTTACCAGAATGATTTGATATTGATTTATTTCCATTCTTCAAGGTTTTCATCGTCAAAAACGTCGTTAATCAACAATCTGTCATCGCCATTCTCAGCCATTTTTTTGAAGGCTTTTTCCCAACCTTTTCTCGGTCTTGATAGTGGTTTTATAACGATTTGTCCTTTTTCGAGGATTACTTCAACAGTATCTTGAATATTATACTTGTCCAACACAGTCTTACTAAGTCGGATTCCCTTTGAATTACCAATTTTTATTACCGAAACTTCCATTGAGTCAATCTTTAAAATGTAATTACAAAGTTACTACTTTTATCGAGATTTCAACCTTGCCCATAACGTAGGAAGTTACACGCATGGGCGGACTGTCTCGCCTAAGGCGAGATCAATCCGAAAAACAGCCCAAGCGGAAAGATTCACACCGAAAAACACTGCTGCCGAACTTGCGGGTAGCTGATGTTGGGTGCTGGCCTACAATTCGTTTAGTTTACATATCAAATATAGAACATTTTGTAAAGTTAAAATCTTGTCTTTCCATTTTATTTAAAAGTCAAGGCACAACTGCTGTTTGGGATTTTAATTTTTTAAGCGTGGGGTTTTAAAACCTTTCAAACTGTTGAAATGTGCCCAAGCGGGAGGGGAAAAAAGCAAGCTCTTTTACAATTTTAGCTTTGTGGGGGCTTTTGCGTGAATTGCAAATGTGCTTGCCTTTGTGCGGTTGCTTGCTGAAAACTTTGCAAACCTTGTTTTATCTTATCCGGTGGTTGTCGCAAATGTGTCAAGCTGAGTTACAACTTTACCAGTGTCAGATACAACTTTACCAACGGTCGTTACAACTTTACAAGAGGTTATTACATAAAACAGGTAGTTCACATTATAATACTACTTGTGGCTTGTAAATTTCAGGCCGCTAATTGTTTTGTATTGAGGGCTTGTTGCACCAAATACAGATTTAACGTACATCTTTACGTCATCTGAAATATCGATAAGACCATAGAGTGGACTTTACGGTACATGGTCTTTTACGATGCGGGCGTTGTTTAACGGACCTGTCGGAGAATATCCACATTTACATAAAGCACTTTGAAAAATAGTAGTAGATTTTCGGTAAATAAAACTATTTTTCCATGCCGATGTTAATATTATAGTTTTATTTGATTAGGATTTCCAGAATCAAGATAATTGAGTAAATTCGCTGGTAGAAGAACAAAATGAGTCAATCTGATTACATAAAGGATATTGCAAGGTTTGGTCTTGAGAATGATCAGGATCAACTTCTTGAGGTCTTGAGTAAATTGATAGAGCATTCACGGGCAACCAAAAAAGTGAATTTTGCTTTACAGTTACAATCAATACTTAAGGAAGGTTTGCGTGCACAACAAACTAAAGGATTAGCAGTTGTTGGTTCTCAAAAATATTATTTAAAAGAAGATGATCGGTTGTTGAATGAATTGATTATTGAGAAACTTACATCAGATTATTCTTTTGACAATTTGGTTTGTTCTCCCAATATTAAAGAAGAACTGACTTATTTCGTTCAAGAACATAGGGATATAAAATTATTAAATAAGTTTGATTTACCTGTATCCAACCGTATTCTTTTTCATGGACCATCTGGTTGTGGAAAAACACTAGCTTCGTATGTTTTAGCCGGTGAGTTGGATAAGATGATGTACGTGGTGAATCTGGGTGCAATTGTTTCATCAAAGCTTGGGGAAACCAGTAAGAATCTGTCAAAACTCTTTAGGCAGGCGTCAAGTGAGAATTGCATTATCTTCTTTGATGAATTTGATTCTATTGGAAAAGTGCGTGATTATAGCCAAGATCATGGTGAAATGAAACGTGTAGTAAATACCATCCTTCAATTGTTTGATTATTTACCACAGGATAGTATTGTTATTGCTGCAACGAATCAAATGCAAATGATTGATGAGGCATTGCTCCGTCGATTTGATATGAAAATTAATTTGGGCTTACCTACCAATGCTCAAATTCAAGAGTTGATTGAAAAAACCTTAAGCAAATCACCTTTTAAATTTAGCACTAAAAAGGAAATGTCTGAAATTATTAAGTTGTCAGAAGGTTTATCTTTTTACTTAATTCAGCGTGCAATTATTACTGCGATTAAACGTACATTGTTTAAAATGAACGACAATGAGAATCCAAAGTTGCAGATTGACTTTAACATCTTAAAAGAGTTAATCTTAAAAGAAAAAATCTAAACTTCGGCTTCAAGGTCTGCTTCTGCTATTGCTTCCAAATTATTAATTAACTGTAACTCATTGTAAAGAGAATTAAGAGTTTCATTTTTTGCAGGAATCTGCTCAATTGTTATTACTAAGCTATAAGGGATTGCTTGTTGAAATGGTTCTTTTTCAGCTTCTGTTAGTAGTTTGTTAAATGCTGAATTAATGGCGATTTTAAAGCAATTCTGTTCATTTATTATATTTTCTTTCTTGACATTGAAGCTAATTTTCTGAACGTTGCTAACTAACTTGTTTTTGTAATAATAATCTTGTACCCATCCTTTTGAAGATGAATTCAGTTTAATTTCCTTGCTTGAATTTCCATTGTACCCGTCAGGCACAACAATCTCCCTTTCATTTCTATTTTCTTTCACTGAAACTTTGGTTTCTATATGATTTTTATTCAGCTCTAAATTTTTACCAATAGCAAATGTGACATGATAAGGACAATACAATAACTGATTATCTTGCTTTGGTGGAAACTTGAAACAAAGTGTCGCAGTGATTATTAATAGTCCATTTTTCCTTGTTGCTTCGTTTAAATATCCAGGGAGATATACTGGAAAGGATTTTATGTAACCAGTATAAATTTCATCTTCGATTATTAATGTTGCTTTATTATCATCTGAAAAAAGAATTGTAGCAATATCAGGGGCTCCATATCCCATTATTCGCTTCTTTTGATTATTAGAGAATTCTTGAAATTCAGAACCTGTTTCGATCTCATTAGAACCATTTATTAATAAAGCCTTTATTGTTTGCATGTCGAGATTAGGGTATTGTGAAACCAATTTTGCAGCAATGTTTGCAGCTATTGGTGTTGCATAACTAGTGCCTATTTGTTTATATGTTCTTTCATGTAAATCAGATGATAAAATTTCTAATCCTGCCTCACTCCCGTTGTCATAATCAATTTCACCCAACATTCGAACCTCAGTATAGTCACCCCCAGGTGCTAATATGTCAGGTTTTCGGAAATAATGATTTGCTGTTTGGGCATTAAATGTGTCCTTATCATCAAAGTTATAATGTAGTTTTCGTGAGTAAATTGCAGGGAATGTTTTTGAAAGTGCAAAGTTTTGATATTCATTGTTCTCGAAATTATCAGCAATTGCTCCTATCGTTATGTTGTTCATACTTTCAGCTGGTGGAGCAATATTTGCATTTTGTGACAGAAATTTTACGGGATAATCTTGAACTCCTTGAATTTGAAAAATATGATTCGTAGTAGAGATAAAAATCAGAATGTCCAATTCTGAAGAAATAGAATCTAACATTTTTGCATGATATGAAAACTCCTGATTGTCTTTTAAAGGGAAGTCAGTGTACCCAATGGTCAAAGTAAAAATCCTAACATTATATTCGTCATGAGCTTTTCTAATTAAATCTATTGTTGAGCTTTGAGAAATTGCACCGCGTTTTCCATTGAGTATTTTTATGGAAAGTAATTTAGCATCAGCTTTTACCTCTCCTTTGTAATCCGGAATAAGTTTATTCCCAAATGCTGCAAATGCAGCTACTCCTGTTCCGTGATCGCTTTCATCTATAAAAGAACCTGTTCCTGTTGTGTCAAATTCTCCATTAACTCCAATTAAGATACTTTTTAATGGTGTTTGATCTGAAATACCTGTATCAATAATTCCAATAATGGGTAAATCTTCATTAGCATTAATTATTTCAAAACCAAACTCTCGTGAAGGTAAACTATATCTGCCAGGTAATATTACTGCTCCAGAACCGGAGCATGTAGCATAGATAAAATCAAAGTTGTTCACTATTTCAATGACAGTTTCAAATGAAGTATCAAAGAGTTCGGCATTATCTTCGTTTAGTTTATAGCTAAAGTTTTTTCTTTCCAAGTATTCCCTGAATGCTGCTTTCTGGGGATCTATAAATTTTCTTTCCACTAATCCTTTACCCATGAAGGTAAAGTGAATATTCTGATAGTTGTTTATAGTGGTTAGCATGTCGTTTGAAGAGAACAATCTAAAACTCTTTATAAACAAAATTTTCCCGTCAAAATGCGAGTTAATATTTCTTAGTTTATTATCAATAAATGCCAGGATTTGTCTGTCAAAAAATCTATATCGTTCCTGATCTTCAATTGCAAATAATCCAATTTTGTTGAAGTTTGAAAGATGAAGGAGCGACAGTCCAAAATTATTGAAATAGTATTCTTCATATTTTGGTTGGTCAAAAGCGGCAAAAAAATCTAATTCTATGAGATCAAAATGAACTGGCAACTCAATTGTCCTATTTGAATGCCTTAATTCAATATCAATATTGAATCGTCTTCTACTTTCTGCAAATACCTCTGCCATGTATGTGTAATCCGGTTCTACTTCCTGATCTTCATCGTCATTAGCATTACCACCACCGATTCGAGGTTTGTATTCAACTAATCCTTCTTGAGGATTACGAAAGTATAAATGTGGTTTATTGTTATCTGCCATGTTCATAGTTATTTTGAAAATTCTTTATGCCGCGCTATTCTGCATTTTGAAATGTTCTAAAAGCATTTATTTGGTTTTGAAATTGTTAATTAGAAAACCAAAGATACAATTATCTGTGGGTGCTTTGGCACGAAAACAGCCATTTTGCAAACTTCCGTTGTGTGTTGGCTGGTGCGGTTTGCACATGGGCTGTTTTGCGCATGGGCTGTTGATAGGTGCGTTCCCTAATGCGCTCAAAAGGCGCAAAGCGCGTGGGGTAAAAAAAAATCAAACCCCCTTGCAGAGGGGTTTCCAAAAGAACCAATCCGATATGTATTTATATTTTCAGTCATTGTCAAGTTAGCGAAAATGTGTAAAAAAGCGGCGTTTGGCTTGCACCCAACTAGTTAATCCCCCGAAGTTATTATACTTTTTTTACTTTTTCTCCTGGCGTTCGCAGGGAAATCATTGAATATGGTTTTTGAAATGGATGGCGTGCGATTCATGTCAGGTTAATTTTCCCCGAATGTAACTAAAAATCTATAAGTTTTAATGTTGAGGCAACGGATATTTCAGGTTGTATTAAACAAAACCCGGAAACAGACTTAACGCTGTTCCCGGGTTAAGTTGGCTAAAAGCCATGCTTGTATCAAAACTTTATTTGGTTTCTTTTTGTAGGTACTGGTTGCTGTTGGCAAACTCCCAGGTATTTAAAAAACCGAGGCGGATAATGTTTGTCATTTTCTCCCAGTTGATTTTGCTCAGTTCGTCGGATGGCTGGTGATAATCGGGGTGCATGGCAGCCATAAAATAAAAAATTGGAATACCGGCATCAGCAAAAGGCGCATGGTCGCTGCCGCCCGAAGGTTTTTCGAAAGGGCTGTACGACAAGTCGAGATTAATATTGTAATCGGCGATGTTCTTTTTTGTAATGTCAGCAATTCCGGCATTTGCTTGTGTGTAAACCATATCTGCCATATTTTTCAGCGAATCTTTTTCATCGTCCCGTGCAATCATGTCGTAGTTGAGGTTTAACACCACGTTTAGATTATTTTTTTGTGCTTGCTGTACAAAATATTTCGACCCGTACAAACCTTTTTCTTCTCCGGTCCAGGCAGCAAAAATGATTGATTTTTCGGGCTTTT
>JBBQPP010000198.1:0-7000 GCA_038217255.1 Bacteroidales bacterium
CCAAAGCGGTTCGTCTTCGGGTTTGATCGGGCGGAGTAGAATTTCAGTGCCGTCTTTTAAAGTTGCCGATTTTATCAAGCTTTCAGGATATGGGCGCAAAATCAGGTGCGAATATTCTTTTACCGGTTTTTTCAGGATTTCTTCGTCCACAACAATCCGCGCATCAAGCGCGATTACATCGGTTGGGGTAACCACGAGCGGATTGATATCAAGTTCCGCAATTTCTGGATAATCGGCTGCGAGGTAGGACATTCTTATGAGCGCTTCAATTAGCTTGTCGATATTTTTTGGCGAATCCCCGCGATAACCTTGTAACAGCGGATATATTTTTAACGATTTCAGCATTTGGTGTGCCAGTTGTTCATTCAGCGGTGGGAATTCCAAACGTTTGTCTTTGAATAATTCTGCTGTTACGCCACCCATTCCAACCAACATTACAGTTCCAAAAACCGGATCTTTTTTCGTGCCAACAATCAGTTCTATTCCATCTTTTGTATTTACCATCCGTTGTACAGTAACGCCATCAATTCTGGCATCGGGACGTTTTTGTGCCGCAGTTTTTACCATGTTCCGGAAAGTTGCCCTTACCATTTCTTCGTCCTTGATATTGAGCGCAACCCCACCAACATCAGATTTGTGGGTAATGTCGGGCGAATATATTTTCAGTACCACCGGATAACCTTTTTGTTCGGCAATGGCAACTGCTTCATCTTCGGTAGCCGCCGGGGTGGGGTGGGTGGTGCTGATTCCGTAATCGTTCACGAGCATTTTTGAATCGTCCTCGTTCAATATTTTTGCTTTTGGGAACACTTCGGTCAAATACTTTTTGCGAAGTTCCAACCTGTCATATTGAAACGAGACAGGTATTTCTTTTGGGGTTTCATAGAGCATTGCCAGGTTTTTCGAATAGTCGGAAAGGGTCATAAATGCGCGAATAGCTTGTTCAGGAGCTGAAAAACTTGATATGCCTGCCTGATTAAAAATTTGAACCCCTTCGTGCATACTTGCACCGCCAAGCCAGCCAGCCATTATCGATTTTGTTGTTTTTGCCGCTAATTGTGAAATCGACCTTGCGGTTTCGGTGGGGTCGGTCATGGCTTGCGGTGTAAGCAAAACCAAAACGGCATCCACATTCTCATCGTCAAGAACAATTTCAGTAGCCCCGGCAAATCTTTCGGGAGTTGCATCTCCAAGCACGTCAACAGGGTTTCCATGTGACCAGAAAGGCGGCAAATATTCATTCAGTTTTTGCATGGTTTTTTCCGAAAGCTCGACAAGTTTGCCTCCCATGGAAATTAATGAGTCGGTTGCCATAACCCCGGGACCTCCGGCGTTAGTAACAATGGCGAGCCGGTTTCCTTTTGGCATCCTGCGGCGGCCAACCAAATCGGTAAACTCGAATATGTTTCCAAAATCGAAAACCCTTGCAAGTCCGGCACGGCGAAAAACTGCATCGTAAATCGAATCTTCAGAAGCCATCGCTCCGGTGTGGGAAGCCGCTGCGGCTGCCGATTCGGGGAAACGGCCTGATTTATATACAATTATTGGTTTTTCCCGCGAAAATGCACGTGCTGCCGACATAAAAGTACGGGCATTTGTCATCGACTCAACATACAGAACTATTGATTTTGTATTTGGATCTTGTCCGAAATAATCGATTAAATCACCAAAATTTACATCCATGGAGTTACCAATCGAAACGAAATATGAAAAGCCGATATTTGATTCATAAGCCCAGTCAAGTACCGAAGTGCACAAAGCACCCGATTGCGAAATAAATGCAACATGCCCTTTTTTGGGCATACCGTTAGCAAAACTCACGTTCATGTTTAACCCAGGCACCAGAATGCCAAGACAGTTTGGCCCAATAACCCTCATTTCAGGGAATTTTGATTTTTCTGCTTTTACCTGGTTTTCGAGTTCTTTGCCTTCTTCGCCCGATTCTTTAAAACCCGCTGACATGATGATAATACCATGGATTCCTGCTTCTCCGCACTCACGAATGATTTGCGGGACAAATTTGGCTGCTGTCATAATAACCGCCAAATCCGGTGTTTTTGGCAAACTTCTTACATCGGGGTAACACGGAATCCCAAAAACTGCTTCGCGTTTTGGGTTTACCGGATAAACCACACCGTTGAATCCACCACCCACAAGGTTGCGCAAAGTAATTCCCCCAACACTGTTCGGATTGTCGGAAACGCCAATTAATGCTATTCGTTTTGGTTTGAAAATGCTATTTAATTTTTTGATTGCCATTGAGTTATGTTTTTGGTATATTTTTTATATATAAAAATTGATTTTAAGCGGTTTTAAAGTTGGTTGAAATTTTTATAAAAAACACAAAAAAAAGTCAGTTTATTAAGGTTGTTTAGTTGCTTGTCGAAATTAAATAATAATCTTTAAATTGATTTTAAATCAGTGTATTACAAGATTAATTACATTGCAAAATTACTCATTTTATGTTGTATAACAATCCTGTTGTTTCCTGCTTGAATGGCTGAGTTATGGAAATAGAAACAAAAAACCCGGAATTTCCGGGTTTTTCTGAATTAGAATTAAAAAAATATTTTGTAAGGATTTAACTTCTTTCTCCAATGGGAAGTATTGTTTTTCCCTGAGTTTCGTTTATAACCTCAGCCATGGCGAGATATATTGCAGATCCTCCACAAATAATTCCCTCAAAACCGGCAATTGTTCCCACTAATTTCGAATCTGCCCAATCTCTTATGGCAAGTAGAAAAAATAATATCCATAACGTAAGAAAGACAAACTGCAATGCGCGGTTCTTTCCAAAAGTACCAATCCACATGAAGAAAGTAAATACTCCCCACATAAAAAGATACCAACCCATAAAGGCTGATGATGGTGCTTCGGCCCAACCTGTTTTTGGGAAAACGACAAGAAAAACCAAGGTTAGCCAAAATGCACCATAGGAAGTAAATGCTGTTGTCCCAAATGTATTTCCCTTCCTAAATTCCATTATACCGGCAATTATCTGACTGAGTCCACCATAAAAAATGCCCATCGCAAGGATCATAGATCCAAGTGGAAAAAAGCCTGCATTGTGAATGTTTAACAGGACAGTAGTCATGCCGAAACCCATAAGGCCAAGCGGTGCCGGATTTGAAAATTTATTTTCCATGTATTCAATTTTTAAGTTAATAATTAGTGATTTTTTTTCTTAATTAAATTATCGTTTAACTTCAACTTTTGCTCCATCAATAATTTCATCAACTACGCCCGGATCGAGCAAGGTTGAAGTATCGCCGAGGTTAGTGGCATCGCCTTCTCCAATTTTACGCAGGATGCGGCGCATGATTTTGCCCGACCTTGTTTTTGGTAATCCGTGAACAATTTGAATTTTATCGGGTTTTGCAATTGCCCCAATAAATTTGTTTACCGTATCCCTGATTTCATTTTCAATGGTTTTCAATTCGTTATCGGTAAGGTCTTCGCAAATTACATAAGCATAAATCCCCGAACCTTTTATTTCATGCGGATATCCTACAACCGCCGATTCGATAACTTTTGGATGCTGGTTGATTGCGTCTTCAACTTCCGCAGTTCCAATGCGATGACCCGAAACGTTAATGACGTCATCAATCCGACCAATAATCCGGTAGTAACCTTCTTCGTCTCGTTTTGCGCCATCTCCGGTTAAATACAAACCCGGGAACGCCGAAAAATAGGTTTGAAAGCAGCGGGCATGATCACCGTATGTCGTCCTCAACATTCCCGGCCAGGGGAATTTTATGCAAAGAATCCCTTCCACTGCATTTCCTTTTAACTCTTTTCCTTCAGGATCAACTAAAATAGGCTGAACACCCGGCAAAGGCAGCGTTGCCAGCGAAGGTTTTGTTGGTGTAATCCCGGCAATTGGCGTAATCATAATCCCACCAGTTTCGGTTTGCCACCAGGTATCCACAATCGGGCATTTGCTTTTTCCCACTAAATCGTGGTACCAGCGCCATGCTTCCTCGTTGATTGGTTCGCCAACGGTTCCAAGCACTTTTAGTGAACTTAAATCGTGTTTTGTAACCCACTGATTTCCTTGAGCTACAAGTGCGCGAATTGCGGTTGGTGCTGTATAAAAGTGGGTAACTTTGTATTTGTCAACCACATCCCAGAACCGTCCGGCATCGGGCCAGGTTGGAACACCTTCAAACATAATTGTTGTCGCCCCAGTCAAAAGCGGCCCGTAAACTATGTATGAATGGCCGGTAACCCAGCCAATATCGGCGGTGCACCAGTAAACATCACCGTCGCTGTATTGAAATACATTTTTAAAAGTATATTCGGCAAAAACCATGTAACCGCCGGTTGTGTGCACAACTCCTTTTGGTTTTCCTGTTGAACCGGAAGTATAAAGGATGAAAAGTATGTCCTCGGCATCCATTTCTGCTGCTGTATTTTCAGTTGAAACGCCTTTGATTACATCGCTCCACCAAATATCGCGGCCTTTTACAAAATTGATTTCTTCGCCTGTGCGTTTCAATACAATTACATTTTTTACTGTTGGGCATTTTTCAACGGCATCGTCAACTATGGCTTTAAGCGGGATAGTTTTTGTGCCGCGAAAACCGCCATCGGAAGTGATAATTAAGTTTGAAGTTGCATCGTTAACACGGTCGGCCAAAGCAGTTGCCGAGAAACCTGCAAAAACGATTGAATGGATTGCGCCAATCCTTGCACAGGCAAGCATTGCAACAGCAAGTTCAGGAACCATTGGGAGATAAATAGCAACTCTGTCGCCGCGCTTCACACCTAGTTTTATTAGACCATTGGCAAATTGTTTAACTTTTTCAAAAAGCTCGCCGTAGGTAAGTTTTACTTCCGCTTCTTTTGGGTCGTTGGGTTCCCAGATAATTGCAACCTGGTCTTTCCGCAAAAACATATTACGTTCGAAAATATTTTCGGTAATATTTAGCTTGCCGTTAACAAACCAATTTATGTCGGGTGCATCTTTCCCTTCAAACTTATAGTCGAGCACACGATCCCATTTTTTACGCCAATAATGGCTTTCGGCAATTTTCTCCCAAAAAACTTCGGGGTTAGCCACACTTTCCTGATACTTCTGAAGATATTCAGCTAAGCTTGTAATTTTATTTACCATATCACAATTTGTTTTAGTTAATGAATCATTTATAAAGACAAAGTCTGTGTTCTTTTGTTGAAAATGCTTTCCGAAATAATAAAATTATAAAACTCCGTTAGAACGTTTTTTAGCCGTTGAAAATTGATTGAAGTTGTTTATATTTATTTTAGCTCCGGATTTTTCTTCGAAAAGTTGGGTTGAATGATATGGTAATTTTCTGTACAACAAAATGGTTGTGGTTTTTTTGAATTCTATTACAATAATTAACAGGGTTTGAATTTAATACAAAAAACCTTTTTCAAGCAATTTTGCAACATATTATACAACACCTTAATTTTCTATGTAAAACAGGTTGGAGCATGATTGATTTTTGAATTTTTTTTCTATATTTTGAAGTTTCTCAAGAAATAAAAACTGTTCACCACTTCCATAAAAATTCCATTTCATTTCCTTTCAACATTCAATAATTTCTCTCAATCTACAATCCAATTGAAAATCCAAAATTTTAAATGATGGTTTACAACATAAAATTATCTGATAAAAGTTGTGGATTGGATGAACAGTTTACTTTAACTTCGTCAAAAAAAAGCAATGAACATAAAAAACTTTAAAGATTTGCTTGAAGCTGCCCAAAAACAACCCGAAAAAAGGTTGGTGGTTGTAAACGGAGTTGACGAAAATACAATTGAAGCACTCAACGAGGCTGTTAAAATGGGATTTGTGACACCAATTTTAACCGGAAGCAAGAGTCGTATTTTGGAAATTTTAAACGAATTGAAAATTGATGCCTCTAAATACAGAATTATTGATGCAGAATCGCCAAAAGAGGCAGCCGAAAAAGCAATTGAACTTGTTAATGCAGGTGAAGCTGATTTAATTATGAAAGGCTTGTTGACAACTGACAAGTTTATGCGGGTTTTATTAAAAAAGGAATTTGGATTAGTTTCAAACAACGGAACACTTAGCCACATTTCAGTAATGGACAACCCAAACTACCACAAACTGTTGATTTTTAGTGATGCCGGTGTAATTCCGTACCCTGACCTAAAGCAGAAAATTTTAATGACTGAAAATTTGATTCAGGCTGCAAAACGATTGGGAATAGAAAATCCAAAAGTGGCGGTAATTGCGCCAACAGAGCAAATTATTATTTCAATTCAGTCTTGCATGGACGGGGCAACAATTGCCAAAATGTCGGAGCACGGGCAAATTGAAGGTGGAATGGTTGACGGCCCAATGGCTTTGGACGTTGCACTTGATCGCAATTCTGCCGAAATTAAAGGTTTTACTTCTCCCGTTGCAGGTGATGCAGATTGTTTGCTTTTCCCGAATATCGATGCTGCAAACGTGTTTTACAAAACCAACTCAAAATTGTGTAATGCCGAAATGTCGGGTATTATTGCCGGGGCAAAAGTTCCTGTGGTAGTGTCATCACGCGGTGACAGCGAAAAAACCAAATTAAATTCAATAGCCCTTGCTTCATTGTTAAGTTGAATAATGTATAAAATTCTGGCCATAAATCCCGGTTCAACCTCAACAAAATTTGCCGTTTATTTTAATGAGAATTGTGTGTTGAAAAAGACCATCCGTCATTCACTCAATGATCTTATTAATTATGAAAATATTATCGATCAGTTTGATTTCAGGAAAGGGTTAATAATTGAAGCTATTGTAAATGAAGGTATTGAAGTCGATTCCATAAAATACATTATCGGCAGGGGTGGTTTGACTTACCCGGTAGAATCGGGAGTTTACAGGGTAAACCACTTAATGTTGGAGCATGTTCGCGAAGGAGTTTTGGGGCAACATGCCAGCAACCTCGGTCCACTTCTTGCGGATTACATTGCGTTACAAATACCAAATGCTCAGGCTTTTATTGCCGACCCGGTTGTAACCGATGAA
>JBBQPP010000199.1:0-6962 GCA_038217255.1 Bacteroidales bacterium
TTGGCTTTAACACCGGTTACTGCACCATTTTCAACCACCAATTTTTCAACCCGCTGATCACAACGGATTTCAACTCCCGTTTCGTTTACCCATTTTAGCAAAGTGCGCAAAACGTCAAGCGATTTGTCAGTTGCCGGAAAGTATCTTCCTCCGCGTTCAAGTACCGATTCCAAACCATATTTTTTGAGTAACTGGAGGATATCTTTTGAAAAAAATTGCGAAAAAGCATTCCGCAGGAATTTTCCGTTGGGAAAAACGTGTGTAATAAATTCGCCGATTGGTGCGGCATTCGTAATGTTGCAGCGGCCTTTCCCGGTAATTAAAAGTTTGCGGCCTTCAGAACGCATTTTTTCGAGAATCAACACTTTTGCTCCCAATTCGGCAGCACGCCCGGCCGCCAACAACCCTGCAGGCCCGGCACCTACAACAATTATATCGAAATTATTCATTGGCGGCAAAGGTAGGGTTTAGTGCGCATATGAGGAAAATGTACAATAAAGAATTTTCGATAATCAATTGTAAAGTTAACGCTGACAGGTCTTAGGACGCTGTCAGGTTTTGTGCAGCAAAGACTTGTCAGCGTGCGTAGCTCCTGACAACGTCCAAATAGAAATAAAAACAACAAAATTACCGTTCAAAAATATTGACTATTAATCATTTAATAAACTCTCGTCCCCCGCACAGCATTCCTCGCAGCCCGATCAACCAATGTAAAAATCCTGTCGAGTTTGTCTTTAGTTACTGATTGTTTATGTCCTTTTATTTTTATGAATTCGAAATTGATTTGGTCGGACAATTTGAAAAACTCCCGGTACAATTCATGATTATTGATTTGTCTTCCACCTTTTGAGTGGTAATCATTTTTTTCCAAACGGTTTCTTCGACTGTGCAAGCCAACAATAGTTTGCGAATCGGTGAAAATTATGGTCAACTTATTGAACAAGTGAGCTTTGAAATGATTGTTTGCACAATTTCTTTTGTCGAATTGTCCATCTTACCCATAACTACCTCAACCATATCTTTCTCCAATGTGGCAAGTTTATGTACACGGATCACAGATGGTAACTTTAGTCCCGATTTTTCCCAATCTTCAATAAACACATCGTTATTTGTATTATAAATCTGACTTATAATCCTGCAAACTATGATATCGCCATCATTAAAATCATTGATAATTAGTGCAGGTCGTTTCTTAAATGTTTTATTATCAGTGAAAGGAAATTTAAGCAAAACGATATCCCCGAAGTTCAATTTCTCCATAATCAATAATTGTCGTAAACTGAGTCGGAATCAGCATAGCCTTTTAAAAATTGGCTTTGGGTTGATTGCTGAAAAATAACATCATCATATATTTCTAAATCGTCAATAAGTACAATTACCCGAACATCCTTGTCCTGTTTGTTTTTTAACTCAGATTGTATTTTTGAAGGTATCAGTATTTGGTTATTTTTAATCTTCGATTTAAATTCTAAAGCTCTCATAATTGTTTTCTTTATGCAAAGGTAATCAATTTGTTTTCCAAGTTTCGAAGTAATAATGTTTAACCTCATTTTTCTCCCCGCATTGCATTTCTTGAAGCCCTGTCAACCAATGTAAAAAGCCGGTCAATACTATTTTTCAAACTGGTTCTTTTGTGTCCCTCAATTTTTACAATTTCTATATTCATATTATCAGTTAGAACATAAAATTCCTGATACAATTCCCAATTGCCAATTCGCTTGTTTTTCTTCGAGTAATAGTTGTTTTTCTCCAATCGCTCTCTTCTTCCGTGTAACCCGATAATATTCTGCGAATCGGTATAAAGAATAATTTTCTCCGTAAATTCCTTCAACTCGTTTAAAGCCCATAAAAGTGTTTGCAACTCAAGTTTAACAGAGGAAGTTTCTTCAAACCTTTTTACTTTAACAACTGGCTCTGTGCTTTCTGTGAAAAGCTCTATTTCAGTAACAATCAAATAAGCACCGTATCCAAAACCCAGTTTTGTATTTACACTTCCATCGGTAAAAATAAATCGCTGTTCTGTTGTCAATTTTTTAGTTTTATTAACTGGTGGTAACGTCTCGCAATACGCACAGGGCGGGAGTTTCCCAATGAACTTCCTTCGAAGATTTGCATTTCAAAATTTCAATTTCCTGTCAACGAGCTACCAAAACCCGACTTGCCGGGTATTTTGCTGTTTCAGGCTGGTGTTAGGATCATTAGGGTTCAGCGACTATTGTCTGTATTGAGTTTTGCTACAATTGCAAAATTTCGATTTCGTATTGGATTGTGCTAAACTCTTTTGAAATTTTTGGACTAAAATGTTGATTTGTGTGAACAGCAAATGTGCTTGAATTCGAACTTTGATTATTTTTCCTCCTAACCTTTTTTCAGTTCTTTGTTTTTCTTTGCTTCTGGCAAATAATTATCTGTGGATACTACTTTTTTCCCTGTCCTACTTTCAAGCTCAAGCCTTGCATTACCAGCAACAGCTCCACCTTGTTTTGCTGCCTTTTTATTTTGAATAAATCCTTCAGGATTCTGTGTCTTTACAATTTCAGTTGTTGAAGCCTCTCCAAGCATTGAGAAAATTAATTCAAGATCGTTCATGTGATCACGTAGATTTTGGCTTTTCAGTCCTTTGACATTTTTATACTCTGATGGTGTCAAGCCGAAAGTTGCTCTTGAAATCTCTGCAGTGAGTATGGAATATTCTATTTGTTCTTTAACACCTCTGTTTTTCCATTCATCTGTCAACTCTTCGCGAATAGCGATGCTTCTCATTCGCTTTTCAACCCAGTCGTCAGGATAGCCTTTAAGTTTATAAAGTTCTCTTGTTCGCTGTGTAGCCAATTCGGGGTTTTCAATCTCATCTAACCTATCTGACCCAACTTGAGCTAACCAAAGTTTAAAAGGTTCTGCTTTTGGAGAAGGAATAGATTGTATGATACGCAAAAGTCCTTTAGCATTGGCACATCCCATCTTCTGTTTTCCTCCGGCAGTTTCCACCGAAAGGGTGGGTACAAATTGTACCCACCCTTTGGCAAGTTCTTCGTCACGTTGTCTAATACGTTTGATGTATTGTTTTGGGTCTTTACTGTCTGTCAACACTGCTACTACGTCTTCTACAACGAAATACCATTTCTGGTCTGTTTCGTTCCAAACAGTTCTTATTTGATTGCTTTCAAAAAGTTTAATGTTGCTCATTTTCTTTTTTCTTGAAATTCAAAAATACTCATTTCACCTGATTTGAGAAACTCAAAAAAATTGAGACCTCTGTATTTACAGGTTTGTAAAATACTTAACAAAACAAGGTAATCCGACATTCCTTTTTCATTGAGTCGGTTATTTGTCAGTTTTCGATAATATGAAAATGCTTTTATTCCATTTTCCGCATTATTGTTATTCCAAGGAATACCATCAAAATCCATGAAAGTAAAAAGTTTGTTCCTGTTTTTCAGTAGTCTTTTTTGATAACTAATTGCAAGTTCTGTATCAAATATAGAATTATCTAACCACTCCCAAAATACTTGCACATCCTTTTTATGTTTTGACATGTTCCTCTTCTTCAAACCGAAAGTATCAATGGTTTTTATGATTTTTCGCAACAATTTTCCAAAATTATCTGATAATTTTTTAAATTCTTCGTTCAATTGATTCTTCAATATGGACTCATTCATATCTCGTATCAGGTGTATTAAACATTTTTGTTGCGGGCAAGAAATAGCATCATATCCGGCATAAAAATCTGTAATTAAGACCCCTTTAAAATTCTTTAATAAATCAAGTAAAAAAGTTGCCTCTCTATTTGGTTTAAAAATATAAAACACTGAACTCATATTTGCGAAAACCCATACATACCCCGTTTGCAAAATTCTTACACTTGCTTTGGTTTCATCAGCATGAATTAATTCTCCTCCTATTATGGATTGCTTTATTTCTTCGGAAGCTACAATATATTTTTCAACAAATCTTGATTTAAAACCATGCATTTCTACTAATGATACCTTGATGTTAAAAGTATCTAAAAGCATTTTTATTATTTTTTCTAAACTCATATTATATTGTATATGCTGGTTGATTGACCAGATTGCTATATTTTCTCCGTACATTGATAAATTATTATTAAAATATTTGGCAGTAATATGTTTTTTACAGCTTTGACAAATACAATTGTTTGAAATATATTTAATTATCCATTTCTTGATACCATACTTCATAAACTTTAAGTCTACTACGATTTTGCTTGTAGGGCGAACACTATTTAGTTCCTTACTTCCACAATACGGACATTGTATAATTCTGATATTAAAAACTTTATCTATCCTATTCACTTGCTTTTTAAATTTTTCTTTTCTCTTTAATGCATCCTTAATAGTTTTATTTGTTTTTAAATAAATTTTGTTCCTTTGATAATCAAAATAAGAACACTTGTTTATGGCTTCGTAATCAGCAACTAAATAATTTTGATTACCGAAATTGTAGTCATACTGTTTTATTATCTCTGACGCCTTTGCAACACTTACTTTACCTTTGCTAATATTTTTTATCCATGTAATTATTTTATCCAAAGCCCTACAATCTTCAAGATTATAAGTAATCAATTTGTTTTTAAATTCATCGTTTTTTGACATTTCCCAATTGTATCTCCAAACACTACTTTGTAATCCAGAAGCATCTTTTTCTGTCCATTCAAATTTTAAAAATCTTGCAATTTCTTTCAGACTGTTTGAATAAGTTGGAGGATAAATATAATCTGAAAAAATATTTAAAACGTTGAATGACCTATCAATCATCGTTTTCAAGAATTCTTGTTGCTCATTGTTCAATTTTTTTGAAATACGTTTCAACGCTTGAATCTCATATGAACCATAATGATAAATAATAAAACTATTGAGTGGCTTTAATAAATGAATTAACTCAACAAATATATCCGTTTCCTCCTCTTCGTTATTCGCCCAAAATGAGTATTCTGTCACTACTTCATTTGTTTTTAAAATAACGCCTATGAGATAATTCGACCCTCTATCTAACATCCCTTCAAAGTCTAAATATACTTCTGTTTCAACTTGTTTTAATGTAGGTATTTCTTGGATGAATGTTTTGCCTTCACGAATTGCTAAAGCTTTCAATTCGGGTATAAATTTCCTTTTTCGATAAGGGTTCTTCTTGGGGCGAAATGTATAAGATAATTGTTTGACAGAAAAAATACCTCGATTATTTTTTTGAATAATTTCTTTTGGTTTTAATGCTGTCAAAAGGCTTAAATCATCCCTTTCGATTAGTTTTTCAAGGCAACTAATTTGGAATTCACAAACTTGACAATGACTAATCCTACAAAAAATAGGAGTATTTGGATTGGATAACATTTTATTCATCTCACCTATTAATTTCTTAATGGGTTTTGTGAAAGAGGAAAACTTAAATTTCGCTTGTTTCGAATTTTTCCCGTAAACTATTTTGCAATTTTCAATCAGAAAATTAAATTCATTTTGAATGAAAGTAGCTTGAAGTGAAACAAATAGCTTGTTGGCTGCAGTAACTTTTTCAAAGGGAGTTATAAAAATTGGGGTAATGTTTTTCTTGCCTGTAAATTCAATTCCATCGAGAATTATGTCAATGTTTGCATTTGCAAATTTGAAATTTAACGAGATACGCTCTTCGGGACAATTATTTTCACAATTTTGGTGGTTAACGGTAAGGTTATTATTCTTTGTAATAGTTTTTTCGAAATTTTCTTTTCCTTTTTGTTTTAGTTGATTGTAAAGTAATTGGTAGTCTGAAATAATTCCAGTTTGGAGCTTACTTTTTCTATAAGCTTTGTAATGGCAAACAATATAGTCGTTTATTATCTCATTATTTATCAGCATGATAAATCACTTTGTAGCGTTAGAGAAAATTATCAAAAACATTTAAAGAGGTTTCTGTGTCGTAATATTCCACTTTCTTATTGTCTCAAAAACATCTATTTTTTTTCATCATAGTCAAGGTGCAGAGTTTCTTTTACGTTTGCTAATAAAGTTTATCCCCCGAACTTATTACACTTTTTTATCATTTTTTCACTAAATCCGATTACAGCGTTTTATAAAAACTTATGTTTGCTAAATTACTGGTTATTTCTGTTTTTCATCCCGCACAAATCACAAAATTCGATAATTCCATTTTTAAAATCTGTGGCAATAAAAATACCTTTTTCCGTCAAACATTCATCTTATTTGCGTTTTGATTGTTACAATTGCAAACGAAATGACTTTGGAAAACAAAACCGATATAAAAATGTGGCTGCCAACCACAAATAAAGAAGTTAAAGAATTTGGTTGGGAAGAATTGGACGTAATACTTTTTACGGGCGATGCGTATGTTGATCACCCGTCGTTTGGGGCTGCTGTAATTGGGAGGATTTTGGAAGCTGAAGGGCTGAAAGTGGCTATCGTTCCACAACCCAACTGGACAGATGATTTACGCGACTTTAGAAAACTGGGCCGTCCACGCTTGTTTTTCGCAATTACCGGTGGAAACATGGATTCAATGGTAAACCACTATACTGCCGGAAAACGGAAGCGGGGCAGCGATGCCTACACTCCCGGCGGAAAGGCAGGTTTTCGGCCTGATTATGCGACTATTGTCTATTCAAAAATTATCAAGGAACTTTTCCCCAATGTTCCAATTGTTATTGGGGGAATTGAGGCCTCATTGCGCCGTGTAACACATTACGATTACTGGAGCGATAAACTGATGCCTTCGATTTTGGTAGATTCCGGAGCCGACGTGCTTTTTTATGGTATGGGCGAAAAATCGATTGTTGAATTTGCCCGGTTGGTTCAAAAAGGAGTTCCCGTTTCAAAACTCACAACCATCGCGCAAACTTCATTTTTGGTAGAACCTGATGAAAATTATGCAACAAATAAGAACTGGTACGAATTTGAATTGTCATCGCACGAAGAGTGTTTGGAAGACAAGAAGAAATATGCCCGGAATTTTAT
>JBBQPP010000200.1:0-6956 GCA_038217255.1 Bacteroidales bacterium
TGATTTCACCAATCCTTCTATTTCAATAAACTGATAACCTGGGCTTTCGATATTAAATTTTCCTACCGGTACAGTATCAAAAGTAGCTGCAGAAACACTCACTTCCTTAGTAATATTGCCAAAAGTAACTTTTAGTTTTGCCCCTCCTGAAAGTGATTTTGCTAAAATTCCAAGTTCCAAACTCCCCGTTTTCTCAACTTTGAAATAGCAGCGAAACACAGTTTCTATTGAATTCCAATTCTGAATTCCGCCCTCCTTTATCATCGTTTCGTTTTCCTCAAAATTGTTCACAATCCAACAATTCCCTTCACATGGGATTGCAGAATTAAATTGAAGTTTTTCGCCTTTATCAGGATCAGAGCTTTGGCAGGAAACACCCGTTGCAACAAAAGCGAGAACAGTCACTAAAATAAAACCTGACCTGAGTTTTTTAATTCTTTTCATGTGTTTGTAGTCTTAAAAATTGTTCGTCCAAATTAGCTTTTTCATAAAAACCTTCGTGCCCAAAATTCATAAACTTCAGGATTTTAAATGCATTGAATTTATGGAAAAACCGGATTTTAAAAGATTCGATGCTTGAACAATTTTGGTTTAAATCTTCTATCTCTGTCCAAAAATTATCGGTTTGGATAAACTGACGGATTGGATTAGGCAGGTTTTCAACAAGTTCTGAAAATCCTTCCTTTTCTATTCTGAAAAATTTTTCGATTTTATCAAAAAACAATTTTAAATCGATAAAAGCCTGAAAATTATATGTTTGGGTCAAATCTGTTTCATCGTTCATCCATTTTGCAATAGCCGGGCCGGTGCCAAATGGAATTCGATCCGATTCACGTGCTGACGGATAAACCACGGTAGTTGTAATTTCGCCAACAGTTCCCAATTGGGCAAGTGTTTGAAGGAAATAAAAGTCCTCGCCTGCCTGTCTGCGGGTCATCCCGCCACGTTTTATGTAGCTATCGGCAGTAAAAGCAAACGCTGAACCCACTGTAAATATTGGGTTCGGATATGCAATAAAACGCAAGGCATTTTTATAATATAAAAGATATTTTTCATACAAAAGGATTCCCTTTAACTGCTTCTCCTCTAATCCTTCGGTTTGGTGTCGGAATGATATTGTTGCCCCCACATTTTTCGGAAATAGTGCAAAATGCCTTTCAATTTCAACCAAATAACTTGGGGCAACAAGTGTGTCGGCATCCAACGAAACAATAATACCATTTGGTTTTTCCAACAAATTGAACCGGCGGAGCGCTTCATCCATACCGTTTTTCCGAGCCAACCCAACCCCAGCCCATTTTTTTCTCAACTCAACCGGGCCGATTCCATAAAATGAAATTTTTCCAGATTTGTAATTTGAAATCCAATTATCAACTTCCGTTTTTGTACTTTGATTGTAATGCTTTATTTCATCGGGCGCAATTTCAGAATGATTTATCAACACAATTACCTCAACTTTTTTACCTGGCAAATCACAGCTGGCCAACGATTCAAGAGTTTGCAAAATATGCGGTTCGCGAAAACATGGAATCACAACAATAATTCCCAAATTCGCATCAGGTGGCAGTTCAATCAAAGCAACCCTGTTCTGTTTTTGTAGATATTTATTTGCAAACATTTCTATGTTTAAAGTTTCGAGTTCAAAGTTTAAAGTTTAAAGAATCCAGAAACAAGTATCAAGACAAGAATCGGAGTTGGTAACTCCGTGTCCCATTTGATCCAGAATCGAATATCCAGTATACAGCATCAATCAAAAAAAAATCCGGGATCTTGCCCGGATTCTATCTTGAAATCAAATCTGATTATTTTTGTTGAGTAACCGAATATTTTTCGTTCATTAATTTAAGGATATCGACAGTAATATTATCGCCTTCATCACCAATTAAAATACTCGATGCATTAAGAATGTAATCGTACTTTTTACCTGAATTGTAATGTTTCAGGCAACTTTGCAAACTGTCTAAGACCTGTTGGCCGTTTGTGTTTTGCATTTCGCCAAGTTTTGCTGACAGGTCCTGATCCATTTTCTGTATTTCCTGCTCTAATCCAACCAACCTGTCTCGTTCCTGCACCGCACGTTGTTCGCTTAAAAAACCGCCACGTTGCAGTTTTTCCTGAAAAGCTGCTGCGTCTTTCTCAAATGATTTGCGTTTCGTAGCATATTCAGTTGTGTAAGCCTCTTGTTTTTTTGTAAAATCGTCATGCAAATATTCCGCCAATTGGTAATTTAAAATTACTGAATCGGCTTTGACATAAGCAATTTTCAATCCGTCCCTGCTAATAACCGCCCTGTCATCAGAGCCTGAATTTTGACTGGATTTTCCAGTTCCGGTAAAATGTAAAATATATAAAACTGCTACCGATACAAAAAGCACAATGCTTACAATCAACGATGTTCCCTTCATTAGATTCTATTTTAGATTTACTTTAAAAACTGGCACAAAGATAATTTTTTAGTTTAAACCAACTTACCTGTTTAACACTTTTTTAAGCAATTTAAAAATCGGCAAATTCCAATAAAAACCTGTGTAAAATCATAAACCAGTGCTGATAAACGTCATTGAAATAATCGCATCATCAGTACTACTTTTACTCTATCAAATCAGATTCTACCAAATAAATAAAATGTTGAATAAGTTAATTGCAAATATTTTACCGTACATGCCCAAAAAACTGGTTTGGGTTTTTTCCAAAAGGTACATTGCCGGGGAAACAATCGAAGAAGGTCTTTTGGCATCGAAGTTACTGAATGATAAAGGAATAGAAGTTACAATCGACCTGCTGGGCGAGTTTATAAATACACTTGATGAAGCAAAAGAAAACAGAGATCATTATATTGAAATAATTAAACGGTTCACAAGTGAAAATATCGTCGGCAATTTTTCCCTAAAACCAACAATGTTCGGGCTTCTCATCGACAAAGAGGCTTGCAACAATTATATTCGGGACATAGTTGTGTTGGCATCCGAAAAAAATTCATTCATCAGGATTGATATGGAAGACTCGGAATGTGTCGATATGGAAATTGAAATTTTCAAAAAACTCAGGGCCGAATTCCCCAAAAATGTTGGTTTGGTTTTGCAAGCATATTTACACAGGACGACAAAAGATTTGGAGGCGTTGAATACCTTAAATTCTGAATCGAATCCAATCAATTTCAGGTTATGCAAAGGAATTTACATTGAACCCGAGAAAATTGCTTATAAAGATTATCAGAAAGTTAGAGACATGTTTCTCAAAAACCTGGAATACATGTTCAAAAACAAAATGTATGTTGGGATTGCCACACACGACAAATATTTGATTGAAAATGCTTTTCAATTGATCGAAAATTACAATGTCCAAAAAAACATATTCGAGTTCCAGATGCTTTTTGGTGTAACACCGGAACTTAGGCAATCAATTGTGGATAAAGGATTTAAAATGAGGGTTTACGTACCGTTTGGAAAACAATGGTTTAAATATTCAACGCGTCGGTTAAAAGAAAACCCAAAAATGGCTACAGAAATAATTAAAGCACTTTTTGTGAGGGGGTAAAAGGAATAGAGATTGGGAGATTGGGGGATTTATTTCATTAAATTAAGTATCACGTATCAAGACTGCCTGTAAGCGGGAAAAAGAATACAGCAACTTAAACAACATGTTGGTCAGTTTTTTGCGTCAAGTTAATAGATTCAAGATATAAAACAATAATCAGATTTATAGCTTATTGCAAATCAAAAAAACCAAAACAATATTAAACAGAAAAGGATGGCATCGTCATCCTTTTATTATTGTTATAAATCTTTGCGATTTATTTTTAGATTTGTAGAACAGAACAGAATACTAATTAATCTGAGAAATATTTTGAAAATGGGAGATTTCAAATTTACTGTTGACAACAATTCGAACGTATTAAAATTCCAGCAATTGGTTGATGCGATTGTCGATTCGATAAGTCAGAACCAGTTAAAATCCGGCGATATGTTGCCTTCGGTAAACCAAATAATGGCAGAAAGCCAACTCTCTCGCGATACGGTTTTTAAAGCTTATTCTGAATTAAAAAAACGGGGCATTGTTGAATCGGTGCCAAACCGCGGTTATTTTGTAACAAAAAATATTACAAAAGTTTTTCTCTTCCTCGATACATTCAAAGCATACAAAGAAGTCCTTTATGGATCGTTCCTTAAGAATTTACCTAAAAATATTTCCGTCGATTTGCATTTTCATCATTACAATATCAATGTTTTTGAAAAAATCATATCTGAAAGTTTGGGCAAATACAGTAGCTATATTATAATGAATTTTGATCATGGAAAAGTTCCTGAAATAATCAATAAAATACCCATTGAGCAGTTGCTGATTATTGATTGGAAAATCCATTCAACCGAAACACAATCAGCTGTTTATCAAGATTTCGGAAAAGCAGTTTATACATGCTTCGAAAACAATATCGACAAGATTTCGGCATTTGAAGAGTTCACTTTCTATTATCCGTCGTTTACCTATCATCCAAAAACCTCGGTAGAATATTTTAGGAAATTTTGCACCCACCACAAAATAAAACATTCAATAACATTTGAACCAGAGGGTTTTGCCATAAAAAAAGGCGGTCTCTATTTTTTGGTAAGCGACCGTACGTTGGCCCATTTCCTTGACCAATGCGAAGACTTAGGTTTTGAACCTGGTCGCGAAGTTGGTGTTATTTCATACAACGAAACGCCCATGAAAAAATATGTAAAAAATGGAATCACTGTTATTTCCACTAATTTTGAATTGATGGGGCAAAAAGCAGCAGAATTTGTAACTGAAGGAAAACCAGTCCGGTTTGAGGTGCCAACAACTTTGAAGTTGCGGTCGTCGTTGTAAGATTAGACGATTAGATTTATAGACACAAGTATCAAGACTGGATACTGGATTTTGGTACTATGTACCTGATACTTCGTACTTGATACTAAAAATCAAAAAACATGTTTTACAACATATTTTTCGACTTTGAAACCCCGAATTTTGAAACTATTTTTGAATACATACCAGAACAGAACAGTTCATTTTTAGATAATAATATAAAACACTGCATATCATGTATTTACTTGGATTCGATATTGGAAGTTCTTCCGTAAAAGTTTCGTTAATTGATGGCGGGAATGGAAATTGTGTAGCAAGTTCGTTCCACCCAAAACAGGAAATGAAAATTACCGCCCACAAAGCAGGTTGGGCCGAACAGGAACCCGAACTGTGGTGGCTTAACCTCAAACTGGCACTGGCCGATGTTTTGAAAGAATCAAAAGTAAATCCTGAAAGTATTTTATCAATCGGTATTTCATACCAAATGCACGGATTAGTGATAGTTGATAAGAAGCACGAGGTAATCAGACCGTCAATTATTTGGTGCGATAGCCGTGCCGCTGCCATTGGTGACAAAGCATTTGAAGAAATTGGGGGACAGCGGTGTTTATCGAACCTGCTCAATTCACCAGGAAATTTCACCGCTTCGAAATTAAAATGGGTAAAGGACAATGAACCTGAACTTTACAGCAGAATTTACAAAATAATGTTGCCCGGCGATTATATTGCAATGAAACTTTCGGGCGAAATACAAACAACAGTTAGCGGATTATCAGAAGGAATCATGTGGGATTTCAAGGAAAATTCTATTGCTGATTTGCTATTTGCAAACTATGGTTTCTCAAAAGAAATTATTCCTGAAATCGTCCCAACTTTTGCTGTTCAAAGTCAGGTTTCTGTAACTAAAGCAAAAGAACTTGGTTTATCACCAAAAACTACAATCAGTTACCGCGCTGGCGACCAGCCCAATAACGCACTATCACTGAATGTTTTAAACCCGGGGGAAATTGCAACTACCGCAGGAACTTCAGGAGTAGTTTACGGCGTGAGCGACGAAATTAAATACGACCCGCAATCACGTGTAAATACTTTTGCACATGTTAATTACACAAAAGAAAATCCGCGTTTGGGTGTTCTGCTTTGTATAAATGGAACCGGTATATTAAATGCCTGGCTGAAACGGTTGGTTGGCGAAAATCTGTCATACGAAGAAATGAACCAACTGGCTTCTGAAATTGCCATTGGTTCAAACGGAATTTCGGTTTTGCCTTTTGGAAATGGTGCCGAAAGGGTTTTGAACAACAAAAATATTAGTTCGATTTTAAGTGGAATCAACTTTAATATTCACCAAAAAAGCCACATATTAAGAGCTGCTCAAGAGGGAATTGTATTTTCGTTTAAATACGGAATGGATATTATGCAAAACATTGGAATTAATGCTTCTGTAATCCGTGCCGGAAAAGCAAATATGTTCCTCAGTCCGATTTTCAGGGATACTTTGGCAGGAATTACAGGCGCTACAATTGAATTATACAATACCGATGGTTCTGTTGGAGCAGCTCGTGGAGCTGGTGTTGGCTCCGGATATTACAAATCATTTAATGAAGCATTTTCAAACTTGAAAAAATTGGAAACAATTGTGCCGGACAATTCAAAGATTGCTGAATATCAGGCTGCTTACAATAACTGGAAAAAAGAACTCGACAAAGCTTTGTCATAATTTTTTTATAATTTGATATATCGAATTTCATACTCAAAAGAGAAATTTTTAATCTAAATCATATCATATCATGAATAATTTATCAAGAAGAAGATTTCTGCAGTCGGCAGCAGTTGCAGGCACAGGAGCATTGTTTATTCCCAATTTTATTAGTTGTGCACCAAGCACTAAATTAAGATACGCGGTAATTGGAGTAGGTGGTCGAGGTGAAGCAAGCTGGAGCAGGATTCCGGAGGACCAGTTAGTCGCTATGTGTGATGTTGACGACAGAATGTCGCAGGATGGTTTTAAAGCTCGTCCAAAAGCAAAAAAGTATAAAGATTTCAGGGTCATGTTCGACGAAATGGGCAATGATATTGATGCAGTTATTATTGCTACACCGGATCATACACATTTTCCGGCAGCAATG
>JBBQPP010000201.1:0-6945 GCA_038217255.1 Bacteroidales bacterium
ATCCTGTTTACCAGCATCGATTGGTTGACTTTTGTTTTCCTTGGTTTTCTGGTTTTCCTATATATTTCAGGATTAAAACGGATCAAAGAACTTTCGGATCAATCGATTTATAAAACCGATTTTGATTTGCTGAATGAGAAGTTTGGCGAACCAAAATAGTTTCTTAAAAGTTGTGGTTTTTTTGAATTATATTTGAATCATGATAATTGAAGAACTGATAAATAAGGACAAAAACACTTTTTACAAACTGTGCGAAGATCACAATGTGAAAAGTCTGTTTGCTTTTGGATCTTCGGTTTCAGAAGATTTTGATTTTGAAAAAAGTGATATTGATTTGATGGTTGAAATTGACGAGCCTGATCCTGTCGAAAAAGGTGAAACAATAATGTCATTTTGGGATAAAATGGAAGAGTTTTTTAAAAGGAAAGTTGATTTGCTTTCGAACCCAACTATCAGGAATCCGTTTCTCCGACAGAGAATCAATGATTCAAAAGTTTTAATTTATGGAACTTCAAAGTAAAAAATACTTGGACGATGTTTTGAATGCAAATGAATTGATCGAGGAATTTTTGGTTGAAATTAATTCGTTTGATGAATATTCAAAAGATTTAAAAACTCAAAGCGCTGTTGAAAGACAATTGGGAATTATTGGAGAAGCGGTGAATAAATATGATAAGTTAAATCCAAATAATTTTTTGAAAAATACAATTCAAATAATTGGGCTAAGAAATAGGATTGTCCATGCTTATGATAGTATTGACAATACTGTAGTTTGGGCAATAATCCATAACCATCTTCCATATTTAAAAATAGAAGTGACCCAAAAATTACGTTAATTTATGTACTTTCTTCCGACTTTCGCAGATGTGCAAACAGCACACGAAATCATAAAAAAATACGCCCACCGCACCCCGGTTTTAACTTCATCAAGTATTAATAAAATTGTTGGAGGAAATCTGTTTTTTAAATGCGAAAACTTTCAAAAAGTTGGGGCATTTAAATTCCGTGGGGCGTGCAATGCAGTTTTTTCTTTGACCGATGAGGAAGCTCAAAAGGGAGTGGCAACCCACTCTTCCGGTAATCATGCAGCGGCTTTGGCGCTGGCGGCAAAAATGCGTGGAATTGCAGCCCATATTGTAATGCCCAACAATTCACCTGAAATTAAAAAGAAAGCTGTGGCCGGTTACGGTGCAAAAATTACCTTTTGCGAACCTACTTTGCGAGCTCGTGAAGATGCACTTGCCAAAGTTGTAATTGAATCCGGTGCAACTGAAATCCATCCCTACAATAATTTTAATGTAATTGCGGGACAGGGAACTGCAGCCAAGGAACTAATAGAAGATTTTGGCGATTTCGATATTATAATTTCTCCCGTTGGCGGCGGTGGTTTGTTAAGCGGAACAGCACTTTCATCAAAATTTTTATTACCCCATTGCAAGATAATTGCTACAGAACCTGCCGGCGCTGATGATGCTTTTAAGTCGTTTTACGCGAAAAGAATCATCCCTTCGGTAAATCCAAAAACCATTGCCGATGGTTTGCTTACTTCATTGGGCGAGCGCAATTTTGCAATTATCATGCAAAATGTGGATGGCATTGTAACTGTTTCCGAAGAAAAAATCGTTGAAGCCATGCGAATGATTTGGGAGCGGATGAAAATCATTATTGAACCTTCATCAGCTGTTCCACTGGCTGCAATATTGGAAGGTAAAATTGATATTCAGGATAAAAAAGTGGGGATTATTCTTTCCGGAGGTAATCTTGATTTGGGGAAGTTGCCGTTTTAAAAAGGGAAATCTAATACATTGGGCTAACAATATGCGCCAGCGATTCACGCAATTTAAAATGCCATGGGCGTTTTGCCCATTCTGTTAGTTTAATTTCACGGCTGTTCCGCAAATCAGTTATAAAATGTTTTAGCATCACTCGCGTAAACTTTCTTTCGTAAATAAATGCATTGATTTCAAAATTCGTTTCCAAACTCCTGAAATCGAGGTTGGTAGATCCGATTGTTGAAAAAACATCATCGATCATCAACGTTTTGGAATGGATAAATCCCTTTTGATAGAAATAAACTTTAATGCCTGCTTCAAGAAACTGTTCTACATATGAAAAAGAACACCATTTTGGGGTAATCGCATCTGATTTTTCAGGAATGATAATCCGCACATCCACACCGCTCAATGCAGCAGTTTTTAGCGCTGAAACCAAGATTTGCGGTGGCATTAAGTAGGGAGAAGTGAGATATACATATTTACGTGCATTCAGAATTGCCGAAAAATAGGCTTGCTCAATATTTTCCCAATCGGAATCGGGACCGCTGGCTGATATTTGAACCGGAGTACCATTTTCTTCTGTTAATGGGATGAAATATTTTTCACCAACTAAGTTTTCGTTTATCACAAAGTACCAATCGGCGGCAAAAACAACCTGCATGGTTGCAACTGCATCACCCGTTATCTGTAGATGCGTATCGCGCCACGGACCTATTTTTGGTTTACCATGAATATATCTGTCGGCAATATTAATACCACCAGTAAAACCAATTTTACCGTCAACAATTAATATTTTGCGGTGATTCCTGAAATTTACCCTTGAAGTTAACCTCGGGAAACGAACTTCCATAAACGGATAAATTTCTATTCCGTTTTCCCTCAATTCCTCAAAAAACCACTCTTTTAAATCCCAACTGCCCACATCGTCAACAATAATCCTGACCTCAACACCTTCCCTGCTTTTGTCAATCAATAATTTCTTTACTTGATTGCCAATTTTATCATTTTCGAAAATATAATATTCAAGATGAATGTGGTGTTTTGCACTTTTTATGGCTTTAAAAATGGCATCAAAGGTTTCAATGCCGTTATTAAGAATTTGCAACTGATTTCCAATTGTTAGTAGTGAGTCGGAGTTGTTGAGCAACAACCTGATTATGTTTTTTTTCTCTAAAACGTCAGGGCTAAGTTGTAAATCGGTATGTTCAATTTGGCGCAATTGTTTTGTTGAAAGACGCCTGATTTTCGCCAGACTTTTTACTCCACGTCGCGAAAATAGTTTTTGTTTGCGGTACTCTTGTCCAAAAAATAAATAAAAAACCAAACCAATGATTGGAACTAAAATAAGGACTAAAACCCAGGCAATAGTTTTAAATGGAGAGCGTTTTTCAAGAATAATCATAACTGCAACCGGAATAGCAGTAATAAGAAACACAAATGAAAAAATTCGCCAAAAAATATTCCAGTCCATTATTCGTAATTAGTTTTTTTTCTGCCCAAATTTCATGATTTTTGGCGTTAAAAACAATTTAGTTTTTTGATTCGTAAACACAATTAGATTTTATTTTGAACTGAGGAAAACAAACATGAGGCAAGTATTTATTTTTTTGGCAATTATTTTTTTGATTTGGGCTTGTTCTGCACCAAAAGCAACTGTAAAAGTGGAAAAAACCCAACCGGTTGCTGAAGTTGACAGCGTTGAATATGGAATTGAAACTTTTGATTCAAAATTTGAAACGTGGTATGCCCTGCACAAAAGCCCCGCAATGTACCGTTCACTTGATTATTACGAAAACTGGAACAAGCAGTATGTAAACGCCTGGAACCACAAATCGATTAAAATGGGTAAAGGCTCCTTTTTTTCGCCAATTGCAGGATACCATTCAAACGAAGAATATGGTTTAGAGGTCAACCATAAATTGTTTTATTATTTTCAGTATGTTGAAAATGTGCTGAAAATTGAAATAATGCCGGGAGGTCCCAAAGATGTGGTAGGTAATTAACCGATATTTTCATAAACAAAAAGTTGGTCATCGTCAATTGTGTCATAATTTGCTGGATCTCCTGAAATTTTAGGCGCTGCAATTCCGTTTACAAATTGTTTATTACCAACAAAACGAAATGCTTCGTCCCATATATTTGCTGCAATAAAACTTTCCAAAAGCTGCTTTCCACCTTCAACAATCAGTGATTGAATATTTCTCTGGTAAAGGTTTTTTAAAATGTGTTGAACAAGTTTTTTATCAAAATCAATTTTAATAAATTCAATATGTTCTGTTTCTTCATTCTTCAACGAATTGAATACAAGGGTTTTTGCCGCCCCATCAAAAAGATGAAGCGTTTTCGGTAACCGCAATTGGTTGTCGATTACAATTCGAACAGGATTTCTTCCTTCACAATGCCGGACTGTTAAGGAAGGATTGTCTTTAAGTGCCGTATTTGTTCCTACTAAAATGGCATCTTCTACCGCCCGCATTTGGTGAACGCACAGTAGTGAATTTTCTCCGGTAATCCAGGTTGGTTCGCCAAATTCTTTTTCTGAACGATCAGAATCAATAAATCCATCTCTTGTTTCTGCCCATTTCAGAATTACGAAAGGTCTCTTTTTTTCGTGAAAAGTAAAAAATCGTTTATTGATTTCCCGGCACTCTTTTTTCATTACTCCAAGTTGTACTTCAATCCCAGTTTTTGACATCTTTTCAATTCCTTTTCCCGCCACTTTTACAAACGAGTCGATTGTGCCAATAACAACTTTTGGGATTTTATTTTCGATTATCAGATCAGAGCAAGGAGGTGTTAAGCCATAATGAGCGCACGGTTCAAGCGAAACATAAAGTGTACTTTCTGCCAACAATGCAGTATTTTTTACAGCGTTAATTGCATTAACTTCAGCATGTGGTTCGCCATATTTTTCATGAAACCCCTCACCAATAATTGCATTGTTGTGAACAATTACACAGCCCACCATTGGATTTGGCGAGACACTGCCAGCTCCCATTTGTGCCAGTTCGAGACAGCGTTTCATATATTTTTCGTGATTATTCATTTTCTGAAGAAAGTATAACTTTACACTTTCAAAAGTAAATAATGAAATTGACTATTCAATATATTGAAAACGAATTGGCCAGTTTGTACCCGCCTACCGAAATTGAAGGTTTTAAAAGAATAATTTGTGAAGCCGTTTGTGGCTGGGGGTTTACTGAGCAAGTATTGAAAAAACATGAAATAATTTCGCCAACCGATCTCGAAAAAATAAAATCCATAGTTTTAAGACTAAAAAATGACGAACCCATACAATACATACTTGGTGAAACAGAATTTTACGGTTTGAAATTGAAAGTAAACCCGTCGGTTTTGATTCCCCGGTCTGAAACGGAAGAACTTGTGGAGTGGGTTGTTCAAAGTAAATTGCCTTTAAATTGCTCGGTACTTGATATTGGAACTGGCAGTGGTTGTATTGCGATCGCAATTAAAAGCCAATTGAAAAATGCACAAGTTTCAGGAATAGATATTTCCAGTGAAGCACTTGCAATAGCGCAGCAAAATGCAGTTGAAAATGGACTCGAAGTTAATTTTTACCTTGCGGATATTCTCAACCTTAGTAATTTAGATAGAGAAAAATATGATGTTATAGTAAGCAACCCGCCATATATCAGGGAAAGTGAAAAGGAACAAATGCACAGCAATGTTTTAAATTACGAACCTGAAATTGCCTTGTTTGTTCCCAATAACGATCCACTCAAATTTTACCGCGCAATTGCAGTTTTTGCTAAAAATAATTTATGTGAAAAAGGCAGGTTGTTTTTTGAAATAAATGAAAGTTTAGGTGCTGAAATGTTTGATTTATTGACAAATTATGGTTTTTATCAAATTGAAGTAAGAAAAGATATTAACGGGAAAAACCGTATGGTTTGTTGCTTCAACAATATTTGAAATCAGCTGTTTATTGATGACTTTCCCGGTAGATGCAAACAAATACTTTTAAAATAATCAGTTAATTGGCGAAAGACTGCCCGATTTCCTAACCTCTTTTTTTCTATCTTGGCAAAAAAAAATCAGAAAGTAAATTGATTGTGAAGAAAGCTTTTATATATCTGTTTTTATTTTTGAATATTTTAGTGGCTTTTGCACTATTGATAAGTTATCTGGCAGTTTTTATTCCCCCCGATATACTTTGGTTCCCATCTTTTTTTAGTTTGGCATTTCCAATTTTTATTTTGATAAATTTCATATTTATTGTTTTTTGGTTCATTGTTAAACCGCGTTTTATGCTTTTATCCTTTCTGTCAATTTTGTTGGGTTTAGGTTTTATTGACCGTTACGTTCAATTCAGCGGGAAAACTACCGAAAAAAGCGGTGTCAAAATAGTTTCGTATAACGTACATAATTTTGCGGGTAACGGATATGGTAAGCCAAAGAACAATGCCGACAAAATTCTTGAGTTTCTGAATGAACAAAATGCTGATATAATTTGCCTTCAGGAATCCCGTTTACGTAAAAACAATATTTTTAACGTTTCCGAGGCTGCAAAAAACCTTAAATCAATATACCATTATCATTATGCTCGCACCAGCGAAACTTATGGGCAGGTAACTTTTACCCGTTATCCGATTATAAATATGGGTGAAATCAGGTATGAAAAATCAACCAACATGGCCATTTATACCGATGTTATTATAGATTCGGACACGGTGCGGATTTTTAATGTGCATTTGCAGTCATACAAAATCGACCCCGGGAACTATACAATAATTGAATCCCCAAAAATTGACGAGGAAAAGGATATTAAAGAAATCAGGGAAATTGGCTCGAAACTAAAACGTGCTTTTCAAATGCGCGCACTTCAAACCCGGGAAATCAAAAAAGTTATCGATGAAACGCCTTATCCGGTTATTGTTTGTGGCGATTTTAATGATACTCCGGTATCATATTCTTACCAGCAATTGCGCGGCGATTTTAATGATGCGTTTATTGAATCAGGTAAAGGATTTGGAAGAACTTATATTGGTAAATTGCCTTCGTACCGAATAGATAATATTTTTTACAGCGATATTTTCGAGTCATTTAATTTTAAAGCTGATGATTTTCGGGCATCTGACCATTTGCCGGTTTCGTGTGTTTTGATAAAGAATCAACAATAAATTACAATACTCAAAATCCAAATTTCAAA
>JBBQPP010000202.1:0-6921 GCA_038217255.1 Bacteroidales bacterium
GCTATACCTTTTTCCCCAACTCTTTTTCTTAAACTGGGTATTTAACGAGGATTATCAATTTGTATTTCCATTTTAAGTTTTACTTCTTAAAAAAAATCACATAATAAATGGCCGGCCAGGTAGGGTTGTTATGAAGTTATGGGGAGTAGTTATATAAAAGGGAATAAGATAAAAATCTTGCAGAGCTTTACCTTTAAAAAGAAAAATAAATAAATAAAACATCGAAAAAATTAAGTAAAATGAAAACAAGTAAAAAAGTTAGTTTGGTGGTAGTATTAATGATTTTTGTTTTTGCAGCTTGTGAAAAAGCAGATGAGTTTAATGTAAACACAATCGAAGGCAGATACATTGGTACTCTGACGGAAGCCGGAAGTTTAAAAAGTGCAGGAGGAGTTAGCAGCGTTGCAACCACTGATATTACAAAAACAAGTAAAAGCGAAATTCAGGTACATTGTTATGGCGACGAAATCGACACTACATTTATGTTGAATTATTTTGAAAACCACGATAGTGTAATGGTTTGCCTGAATGGAGAAAATTTTGCCAATATGTACGGCCACATGATGGGAGCAGAAAATATGTCAGGCGGTATGATGGGAAATCATTCAAATAACAGTTCAGGCTGGGCAAATCACATGAACGATGAACACCGGCCGGGTGACGAACATTTTGGCGGCTTTGATATGATGGGAAAATCCTTTGGGTACACCTTCAGAATGCAAACCGGAGATTTACATTTCCAGGGGACAAAAAAATAATTTAATAAAACCCGTTTCGAAATTAAGGAACGGGTTTTTTAATCTTCATAATAATCTGAATTATAGTTTTGATGGAGTTGAATATTATTTTCATTCAACTGACTGCATGAATAGTTTTGTACAATCACCTGAAAAATATTTGAATCCTAATTCCTATTCTCAAAAACATTAACAGCAAAACCAAATATTATTTGTATTGGGGGGTGTTGGCATGGGTATCATGCTGTTATTAATGTTTCTTTAGGAAAAATACTAGAAAATTAATTTAAAATAGGACACTCCACATTTCAAATTGAAAAAGAGTGCAAAGCAGATTGCTAAAAACACAAAATATGAAGATCGAATACAAATCATTAATAATCTGCCCTGCGTGTGGTTTTCAAAAAGAAGAAACCATGCCTGAAGATTCGTGTCAGTTCTTTTATGAGAGTGAAAACGGTCATGCAATTTTGAAACCCAAACAGGGAGATTGCTGTGTGTATTGTTCGTATGGTTCGGCAGAATGCCCTCCGATACAAAAAAGTGAAAATTGTTGCTGATTTTTAGGCTCTTAACGCAAATAAATAACCAACATATGGAAAGAGTGGCTATGTTCTTTATTCCGCTTGCAGATAGTATTGATGCTTGATACTCAAATCTCCATACTAATTTAGAACCTTATCCAACAATACTTAAATGCCTTACCTTTTCAAAATTTAAAATCGAAATTTTATTTCCTTTCATATCAATAATCTTATCTTTCGAAAAATCTTTAATAACTCTCGACATACTTTCCTGAGACATATTCATGATAGAAGCCATGTCTTTTTTCGACAAGGGTACTTTAAATTCTTTACGTTTGTAAATTCTTAAACTTAGGCAAAGTAGCAAATCGGCAAACCTTCCATGTAACTGTTTCAATGTAAGACAAGCCATGCGTTTATAAGAAAACAAGCTGTCTTCATTCAAAATGGTTATTATTTTTTCGCTAAATTTTGCATTGGTACTAATAAGTTCCCTGACAGAATTACTATCAAGCAAACAAACGGTAACATCATCATACGCTGTTATGGAATAGGGATAAGTATTATGAGAGTACATGGCTTGAAGTCCTAACATTTTTCCTTTGCTTTCCAGTGACAATACTAACTCGTCTTCACCATGTTCACGAAACACTTTAACAAGCCCCGATTTAATATAAATAATATGTCCGGAAAGAGCTCCCTGTTTAATGATTGTTTCTCCTTTTTTAAAACAAATCTCAACCCTGTTTTTGTTAATTTGAATTAATTCTTCAACAGTTAGCATTGTAAATGGCAACGATTTGCAATTACAATCAACACATTTTTTTATAACCTTCCCTGTATACATATTTAACTTTTCACAATGTGGTGTGAAGATAATATAATAGTTAATATTTTGCTTTGGAGATCAATCATGTTCTTGATTTAAATCAAATGCTAAATTGACGCGAAAATGTTTTTTACTTGATTAGGTGTATGACGATTTTTAAAGCTATTTCATTATGGCCAACTATTTTTGATGCATTGATTTTTAATTAAAATTATAAAATTATAAAAATTATTGATCTTGGGTTTTATTGTACTGTTTGTTTCGTGCCAGAACACTCAGCAATCAAACAATTCATCAACTATTTACGAAAACTCTGACCAATTGGTTGAAGCAGCTAAAAAGGTAATTACCGAAATCCCTGTTTCAGAATTTAAAACCATTTACGATGGCGAGGACTATTATTTCAAAAGACAATGTTTACAGGAGTCTTATTATAGGTATAACATTGGTGACAAAACTGATTTAAGGAGGGCTTTAATAAAATAAAAATGACGTAAAGAGACCTTTATATTAATATTATTAACTTTTAAAAATTACTTATTATGACCAAAAAAACTATTTCTCGTAAAGCGTTTTTTAGTGATTCGACTAAACTTGTTGCAGGTAGTATTGCAGGTTTTGCTGGAATAAACCTTCTTGTTAATGGACAATTGAAAGCAGAAACTCTGAAACCTGCAACCACGCAGTGGCCCTATCCTTATGCCATTCTCGACATTGAGGAAGTTAGGGAAAAAGCACATTTTCTTTATTGGAACGATAAAGACTGTGCATCGGGAGTATTTGGTGCATTTACCGAACTTCTTTCTTTGGCTGTTGGGGAACCATGGACAAATATTCCTATGGAAATTATGCTCTTTGGCCGTGGTGGAGGTGCAGGATGGGGGTCACTTTGTGGAACATTAAATGGTGCCGGGGCTATTATAAGCATGGTAACCTCCAAAGCCGATTCAACGGCTTTAATTAATGAAGTTTGGAGCTGGTATTCTACCGAAAAACTTCCTACTGATGCGGCAAATGCAGCAACTTACACCACACAAAATTACGTCGGAACTTTGCCAAATAACATTTCAGGAAGCGTTTTGTGCCATCCATCTGTAAGCCAATGGTGCCTCGTTGCCGACAAAAAAGTATCAGACGTTGAGCGGAAGGAACGTTGTGCCCGTTTGGCAGGCGACATAGCTGCTAAAACTGCAGAAGTTTTAAATGACCATTTGCATGCCAGCTTTGTTTCAACATTTCATGACACTGGGAGTGTTACCGGTTGTATGGATTGTCATGGTAAAAACACAATGACCCATATGGAATGTGTTTCATGTCATAGTACCGCCCATCATCAAGTTACGGCAGCCAAGAGCATAGGTGCCGATATAGTTGGATATTCTCTCGGTAATGTTTATCCAAATCCGTTTAACTCTTCAACGACCATCCAGTTTGCAATTCCGGATAAAGAAAAAGTACGCCTTGAGATTTATGATATAAAAGGAAGGTTGGTAAATTCTTTAATTGATTCCGATTTTATGGAAAAAGGTACATATAATATGGAATGGAATGGTACAAATAACACGGGAGGAAAAGTAGTTAATGGAATATACCTTGCCAAATTAACTACCGGGAATTTTATGAAAACAGTTAAAATCAGTTATTCAAAATAATTCGATAGATAAAGGTTACAAAAATAAAATACATTAAGTATGATATAACCAATACTTCAATAAAAGCTAATTCAGCATGGTGCCATGCTGAATTAGCAAAATTCTTACATATTGAGAAAATAATGATGGAATATAAAGTTGTCATGAGAATTAATGAACCATATAGACAAGAATTGCAGTAACTTGCCGTCATGCCAGATGCACTTTCGCATCCGGCACGGTTACAAATATATTTCATTGCTTAAGATTTTTTTGTAGTTAAGGGTTTCTGTTCAAAATGCAAAGCTTAACTTTGCAACTCAGATGCATAGTATTTATTCTAAATTTGTTGAAGTAAATAAATTGGAAGATGTATCAAGTGTGAAATGAGAAACTTTGGAATTAAAATATTTGTAGCATTTGTTTTTTGTTGTTATACAAGTGCTTTCTTGGAACTTGATTTTGGAGGCAGTATAGAACAAACATGGCATGACGAATATGACATCTATACAAAAGCCTCAAATGATGTTAATTATCAAGCACATTTCTACTTAACACTTCCTTTCATAGGTTTAGCATCATCAAATCTGGCTCCTCAGCCTAATTTTAAAGACTTTTTTGTAGAACGAATTTCCAATAATAACCATTCGGTTTATACTGGCATCAAGTTATATCTAAAGAACGATGTTTTTCTGATTTAGCCGGATTCCTTCTTTTTCTTGTCAATTATTATTTTCTAAATCACTCATTTTAAATAGTTTAATCATGATTGAAAGAATCATTCGTTTTTCTATATATAATAAATTAATTATAGGGGCATTTACGGTCGGACTAATCATTTGGGGTATTTATTCTTTGGCTCATTTACCAATTGATGCTGTTCCTGATATTACAAACAATCAGGTTCAGGTTATATCACGTGCGCCTAAACTTGCAGCACAGGAGGTTGAACAATTTATTACCTATCCCATTGAAATCTCAATGAAACTAATCCCGGATGTTGTTGAAATCAGGTCAATCTCAAGATTTGGATTAAGTGTTGTAACCATTGTTTTTAAAGACAACGTGGATATATACTTAGCCCGACAATTGGTAACTGAAAAGTTAAAGGTTGCCGGGGAAGATATTCCTGACGGACTAACGAGCCCTGAACTTGGTCCCGTAACAACAGGTTTGGGGGAGATTTATCAATATGTGGTAAAGCCCTTGCCTGGTTATGAAGATAAATATTCTCCAATGGATTTACGGACGATACAAGATTGGATAGTCCAGCGACAATTAGCCGGAACACCCGGACTTGCCGAAGTTGGCGCATGGGGTGGATTTGTTAAACAGTATGAAATAGCGCTGAACCCATCAAAACTAAATAACCTTAATGTTTCTATTGCTGAAATTGTTCAGGCACTTGAAGAAAACAATGAGAACACCGGGGGAGCTTATGTTGAAAAAGGTCCAAATGCTTATGTTATTAGAGGCATTGGCATGGTTAAAACCATAAAAGACATTGAAAAAATAGTTGTAAAAACCATAGATGGAGTTCCACTTTTAATAAGGGATGTTGCCAAAGTCCAGTTTGGACACGCAATTAGATATGGTGCTGTTACCCAAAATGGCGAAGGTGAAGTGGTAGGCGGAATTACCATGATGTTAAAAGGCGAAAATTCAGCCGAAGTTATCGGGAGGGTTAAAGCCAAAGTAGAGGAAATTAAAAAGACACTGCCCGAAGGTGTAACAATAGAACCTTTTGTTGACCGAACAAAATTGGTGAACAAAGCAATACATACCGTTACCAAAAATCTAATTGAGGGTGCTTTAATTGTCATATTTATTTTGGTGTTGTTATTGGGCAATCTTCGTTCGGGCTTAGTTGTTGCCTCAGTTATACCTCTGTCAATGCTGTTTGCAGTTTCTATGATGCGGGTATTTGGAATATCAGGTAATCTAATGAGTCTTGGGGCTATCGACTTTGGATTGATTGTGGATGGTGCAGTAATTATTGTCGAAGCTACCGTTCATCATATAAGCACAAGAAATCTAAAACGAAAATTGAATTCGCAAGAGATGGATGAAGAAGTGTTTACTTCCGCTTCTAAAATCCTAAAATCAGCATCATTTGGTATCATAATCATTTTGATTGTATATCTGCCCATATTAAGTTTATCAGGAATAGAAGGAAAAATGTTCCGTCCAATGGCCCAAACCGTTTCTTTAGCTTTATTGGGTTCATTAATTCTTTCCATAACATACGTCCCGGTGGTTTCATCACTTTTTCTTAGCCGAAAGACTTCTGAACAGAAGAATATATCAACCCGAATAATCGGCTTATTCCATAAAATATATCATCCGGTTATTGAATATACCATCAAGCATAAAAGCATTGTAATTGTGTCTGCTTTAATACTATTTGTTTCGAGTATTTGGTTATTTACAAGACTTGGTGGTGAGTTTATTCCACAATTGGAAGAGGGAGATTTTGCCATTGAAAGTTCCCTGATGCAAGGAGCATCATTAACCCAGTCTGTTGCGGCTTTTTCGGCTGGTGAAAAAATACTAAAGGAACGATTTCCCGAAGTTGAATCAGCGGTATCCCGTATCGGTTCGGGCGAAGTACCTTCTGACCCAATGCCTGTTGAAAATGGCGATATGATGGTGATTTTAAAAGATAAAGAGGAATGGACAAGTGCTGAAACAACCGAAGAACTGAGGGAGAAAATGGAAGAAGCACTTTCAGAAATACCCGGTGTTCGTTGGGAAATTAGCCAACCCATACAAATGAGGTTTAATGAACTGATGACGGGTATTAAACAGGATGTTGCCATTAAGATTTACGGAGATGATATGGAAATTCTTAATGAGAAAGCCAACGAAATTTCAAAACTTATTTCGGGGGTTGAAGGCATTACAACGCCCTATATTGAAAAAGTTACCGGACTTCCTCAAATTGCTGTAGAATATAATCGTGACAAACTTTCACAGTATGGTATTTCTGTTTCAACTGTAAACCTGGTATTGCGTGCTGCGTTTGCAGGAGAAAAGGTAAGTACTGTGTACGAGGGAGAAAGGCGTTTTGACATGGTTGTCAGGCTTGACAATGAATACAGGAAAGATATAAACGATGTGGAAGCCTTGTTTGTACCCCTTCCATCGGGTAAGCAAGTACCCATTGGTCAATTGGCAACAATTAAATATATTGATGGGCC
>JBBQPP010000203.1:0-6921 GCA_038217255.1 Bacteroidales bacterium
ACCAATCCTTTTTCGTTTGAAATATTATTCAACTGCAAAATTTCATCTGTTGTTACTCCCTCATATTTTTGGGCAATTACCCACACATTGTCGCCACTTTTTACTATATAGAATTCGAATTCTGAATTGGAAACAGTGTTCTGTTTCTTTGCAGTGCTTGCCGTTTGTGTACTTCCGCTTTTCTTAACAGTGTTTCCGACGTATTTCGATTTGTCCTTTTCAGGAACGTAAATTGCAAGCTTTTGTCCAACCTTGATCAGATTTTTTCGAATGTTGTTCCAGTAGGTTAAATCGCTTGCTTTTACCCTGTATTTTGACGCAATTCCGCCAACAGTATCACCCGATTTAACTGTATAAATAATTTTCGATTTGCCTTTCACATCGCTTGGAGTAAAATATCCCGATGAACTTTCTGAAGGATTCACAAGAGTGTTATTGGGAAAATATTTGTCGTGTTCATAAGCAAATACAATAGTATCTTTTTCAATAAATTCAAACACTTTTTCGTGTGGCAAAACCAATGGATATTGCTTTTTGTCACTTGCCGGAATAACACCGCGCCTATACATTGGATTCAATGTTTTCAAATATTCCTGATCAAAATTCAGTGTTGCCGAAATCTGGTCGAAATGTAAATAATTATTTACCATGATTGTATCAACATTTGTTGGCATAGCAGGCATTTGAGGTATGAGCTTGTGTTCGCCATAAAAATTCATCACGTAAGTAGCTGCAATAAAAAGCGGCACATAACCGCGAGTTTCGCGGGGCAGCAAATAATATATTTCCCAGTAATTTGTTTTGCCGCCCGAACGCCTGATTGCCTTATTAACATTTCCCGGTCCACAATTGTATGCTGCAATTGCCAAATGCCAATCATTATATATATCATACAAGAATTTCAAATACCTGGCGGCCGCATCCGTAGATTTTACAGGATCGCGACGCTCATCAACAAAACTTGAAATTTCAAGGTTCAACAGTTTTCCAGTACCATACATAAATTGCCATAAACCCATTGCCCCCGCGCGTGACGTTGCCACAGGATTAAGAGCCGACTCAATTATAGGAAGATATTTTAATTCCAGCGGCAAATCGTATCTATCAAGCACTTCCTCAAACATGGGGAAATAATATTCTGACAATCCGATCATCCGCTCCACTTGATCGCGCTTTCTTTCGGAATACATTTTTATAAAACTCAAAACTGCGGGATTGAATGAAAGATCAATTACTTGCTCGGTTTCCTGTAAACGGCGGATATAAACTGAATCGGGTAAATTTTTCGGGTAATTGTCAATTAGCCTCACCTCCATTGAATCGCTCAGGAAAACATTATCCATAAACCATTTGGTATATGCACTATCAATTTGAGCGGAAAAAAGGTCGCTCAAATCTTCGTCAATAATTGTTTCCGCCGATATAATTGAATCCAAATTCAAAACTACAATCGTATCAGCAGGGACAATTTCAGCAGCATTTGAGTTTTGGTTAAATGTTACAATTATGGTCAGGGTAAACGCGATAAGTATTATTTGTACTCTTTTCATCAGAATTTTTTAAAATTTAAACATAAAATTGGCGCCGTAAACCAATTGTTTCTCAAAAGTTTGAACGGCAGGTTGCCAATTCATTGTCAGATCTTCACTAATATCGAAATCAAAAAAATGTGCATCCACACTTGCATCTATAATATTCAGCCCATAAAACCCAATCATACTGATAATTAACAAATCCCGGTTTCTTCGATAATATTCCGATTGCTTCGATAATCCGGATTTGAAATTATTATAATCTGTTGGATTTTCCAAATCGTAATACTGCGAAGCATCCAAATTGAGGTGTGAATTTGTGTCTGGATTCTTGTCTGTCAAATCGTTGTAGGCCAATTTGTATGTTTTATAAAAGTTGTTGTTCCATCCAATAAAATAACCGATTGTCCCGAAACCGGCATAAATTATTGGGATTTTCCAGTACTTTTTGTTGTATGCTTGTCCAAGCCCCGGCAAAAGTGCAGAATAAATGGATGCTTTTTTTGGCGAATGTACAATTTCGTCTTTTACAGGGACTTCTTCTATTTTTGTTGAATCAACGATTAAAGTTTGTCCGTAAAGATTGCCGGCAATCAAAACCAACAATAAGAATATGGTATTTTTTAATGAAATCACACTTAAATATTTTGCCCAAAAATAGAGTTTTACACCAACATTAAGTGTGGTAGGTTTCTATAACTTCTGATTTTCAATTATTTTAACAATTCTATCCAAATCGGCAGGCGACTTAAACGAGATAACAATTTTACCTTTCCCGCTGCTGTTCATCGAAAAATCAACTTTCGAATTGAATATTTTATCAAGTTGTTTTTTAATGGTCTGATATTCTTTTGGGAATTTTTGCTTTTCAGGTTCAGTATGTTCATTTAGTAGTTCGTTGCCAATATTTCGAACTATTTCTTCTACCCTCCTCACCGACAAACCCATTTTTATGATTTGATTGTAAATCAAGGTTTGTGTATCCGAATCTTCAATATTTATAATTGCGCGGGCATGTCCCATTGAAATCTGCTTGTCAATCAGGCCTTTCTGAATGATTGCCGGAAGTTTCAACAAACGCAGATAATTGGCAATGGTACTTCGTTTTTTACCAATTCGGGTGCTGAGTTCTTCCTGTGTAAATTCAAGTTCTTCGAGCAAACGCTGGTAACTCAATGCAATTTCTATGGCATCCAAATCTTCGCGTTGAATATTTTCAACGAGAGCCATTTCGAGCATTCCTTCGTCTTTGGCTTTTCTTATGTAAGCCGGAATTGATTCAAGACCAGCCAATTGTGCCGCTCTAAATCTACGCTCTCCTGCAATAATCTGGTATTTATTCTCAGAAACTTTTCTCAAAGTAATGGGCTGGATTAGCCCTATTTCTTTAATCGATTCTGCCAATTCCCTTAAAGGTTCTTCGTCGAATTTCGTTCGCGGTTGAAAAGGATTTGCTTCAATTTTTGATAAATCAATCTCGTTAATTCCAGCTCCGGGCAGCATTTTATCTGCATCATCCATTAGCGCTCCAAGCCCTCTTCCAAGTACACTCCTTTTCACTGTTGTAAATTTAATTTATTACGATGTTGCTTTCTTTTCCCAAGTGCGTCATTTTATTCCGCTGCAAAATTTCTCGTGCCAGGTTCATGTGGTTTATTGATCCTTTTGAGCTGGCATCATATAAAATAACAGGCTTTCCATAACTTGGCGCCTCACCCAGTTTAATATTCCGCTGAATTACCGTGTCAAAAACCATATCCTGAAAATGTCGTTTTACTTCGTCGTAAACCTGGTTCGAAAGGTTCAACCTGCCATCGAACATAGTCAGCAGGAATCCTTCAATTTCAAGTTCTTTATTTAAACGGTTTTGGATTATCTTAATTGTATTTAAAAGCTTTCCTAAACCTTCGAGTGCAAAATATTCGCATTGAACCGGGATTATAACAGAATCGGCAGCCGTCAAAGCATTCAAGGTAAGTAATCCGAGCGAAGGCGAACAATCGATAAAAATAAAATCGTAAACCTCTTTTAAATGCTCAATTGCATTCCTCAACACTTTTTCACGGTTAGGCAAATTCAACATTTCAATTTCTGCGCCTACCAAATCAATATGCGAAGGAATAATATCGAGGTTGGCAATAGCTGTTTTTAGTATTACTTTCTCAGCCTCAACTTCATCAACAATACATTCATAAATACTCGATTGAATATTTTTCAGATCGAACCCCAACCCCGAAGTTGCATTTGCTTGCGGATCTGCATCAATTATCAATACTTTTTGTTCCAGAACTGCAAGGCTGGCAGCAAGATTAATTGTTGTGGTAGTTTTTCCCACACCGCCTTTTTGGTTTGACAACGATATAATTTTCCCCATCTACTTCACTTAATTATTTTGAAAGGGTTCAAAGTTAATAATTTAGAATATACCTAAGGACGTTTTTTTGTCCTCCAAAGATCGAAACAAGCTAACAAGCTGAAAATGAAACAAAACTCAGTTAAATATTTTGTACTTTCATCTCATCAATCAATTGATCTATATTAATAGGTACAACACCAGCTTTTTCGCACACCAAACAAATAGATTTATTTTTCACGCCGGATCAACGTCAACATTTATCATACAATTGCTGTTTAAGGGCGATTGCTTTGTGGTTTGAATGGCTTGCAATACAAGTGATTTAAGTTGATCGGGGTTGATTTTCCTGTCAAATTTGAGCCAGATTTCTTTTTGATACCAAAGTTGAATCCTTGCAATCAAAGGAAACTCAGGACCCAACACAACTATTGATTTGATTTTCCTTAGCTCAACGCCAAGCATTTCCGAAGCGCGTTCAACCGTTGAAACGTTTTTGTGTTTTATTGTAATCTTAATTAACCTGAAAACTGGGGGATATTTGAATAAATCACGTTCCTGTAATTGTGTTTCCCAAACTTTTTGGTAATCCTGGTTTTTAATAAGATCGATTAAAAGATGATCGGGTTGTGAAGTTTGAATAACTACTTTGCCACGTTTGTGTTTTCGCCCGGCTCGACCTGCAACTTGCGAAATCAATTGATAAGCTCGCTCGTGTGCCCGAAAATCGGGGAAATTAATCAGGTTGTCTGCATTCAAAATCCCAACAACACTTACGTGTTCAAAATCCAACCCTTTGGTAACCATCTGTGTACCAACCAAAATATCGGTCTTTCTATTTTCAAGATTATGAATTATTTTTTCGAAAGCATGTTTGTTTTGTGTAGTATCCAAATCCATCCGTGCAATCCGTGCATTTTTAAAAAGCGATTTTATTTTGTCTTCAATTTTTTCGGTACCAAAACCGCGGGTTTTTACTTCGGGCGAACCACAACTGTCGCACGAATTGTGTAGCGATTGGCTAAAACCACAGTAGTGGCAGGTTAATCGGTTTTTATATTTGTGATAAGTGAGGCTCACATCGCAATTCTGGCATTTTGGAATCCAGCCACATTTAAAACATTCAACAAACGGTGAATAACCGCGCCGGTTTTGGAAAAGAATAATTTGTTCACCATTTTCCAATGCGTTTTCCATTTGATCATACAATTCGGGGGTTAGAATTGAGTGCATCTGTTTGCGTTTGTAAGCACGTTTTACATCGGCAACAATAATTTCCGGAAGTTCCATTTCGCTGTGCCGTTTAAGCAGGTTTACCAAAGCATATTTTCCGTTGATTGCATTAAAGTAACTCTCAAACGAAGGTGTTGCCGAACCCAATAAAACCTTTGCATCGTGCTGATATCCCAAAACCACCGCCATGTCACGGGCATTGTATCGCGGCGCGGGGTCGAACTGTTTGAAAGAGTTTTCGTGTTCTTCGTCAACAATCACAATCCCGAGGTTGGAAAATGGCAAAAACACTGCCGAACGTGCGCCCAAAACCACCTTGTAACCTTTTGTGGGTTCGGTTTTAAACTGTAAAACTTTCTCCCAGATTTCAACCCTTTCCTGGCTATTGAGTTTAGAATGATAAATCCCAACTTTTTCGCCAAAAACATTTTTTAATCGCTTGATAATTTGAGTGGTGAGCGCAATTTCGGGAACTAAATAAAGTGCCTGCCGTCCCGATTTTATCATTTCATCGATTAAATGAATATAAATTTCGGTTTTGCCGCTGGCCGTAATTCCATGTATCAGTGTTACTTGCTTAGTTTCGAAAGCAGTTTTAATTTGTGTTAATGCTTCATCCTGATATTTGTTGAGCAAATTAATGTCAACCTGAGTATTTTCTTCCTGTTCAATTCGCGAAACCTGCTTTTCAAACTGAATCAAAATATTTTTCTTGCACAATTCGTTTACAAGCGCAGAACTGAAATTTGTCCCTTCAAAAAGTTCCTTTTTCGAAATAACCACTTTCAGATTGTTTTCGAAAGCATTGGTTTTATTGCAGAAATGGAAAATCAATTCGGCTTGTTTCTTTGCTCTTTTCAATTCTTCGATTTTTGTTTCGAGAGCTGTTTCGCTTGTGATTGAAGGATGAAACCTGACAAGTGTTTCGGTTTTGGGTTTGTATTTGGTGCTTACTTTTTCCTCAATAAAAATTAGGTTTCTGGCCAACAAAGATTTTAGCGCAGCATAGGAAAATCCTGTTCCCAACCTTTTTTGCAGTTCATCCAAAAAAGTTTCTTCATGTTCTATTTGATTGATAATAAGCTCTTCTTTATCAGAAAGGACATTTCCATAATCAATCCCGGTGGAATAAATTTTTGATTTGCTTTCGAGTTTTAATCCGGTTGGCAGGGCAGCCCGAAAAACATCGCCAAGTGTGCAACAGTAATATTTTGCAATCCACTCCCAAAGTTCAAAGTTTTTGGCAAACACAACCGGTTCTTCATCCAGAATTTGCTGAACTTCTTTTATTTCAATGTTTTCGGGTTTTGAATTTGAAAGTGAGAAAACAATTGCGGCGTAAAGCTTTTTTTGACCGAATTGCACAATAACACGCTGGCCAGGTTTTATATCGGGGCGCAATATTTCCGGCACGCTGTAGGTGTATGAATCGTGCAGCGAAAGCGGTAGAATTACTTGTGCAAAAAGTTCAGGCATCGATAAATTTTAAACGTTGCCATAAAAGTAGTTCAAAATATATGAAAATGGTGGGTGCGGAGGTTTTAACCTCCAATTTTAAAAATTTGATTTTACCCAATCTGCAACTTCTTCCATCAACCAATTTGGAGTTGAAGTTGCGCCGCTGATTCCAACCGAATTGACACCTGAAAACCATTGCGGTTCAATTTCATCGATTCGGGAAATGATTTGTGAATTTGGGTTTTCTTCTTTGCAAATGCTGAATAGATATTGACCGTTTGAGCTTTTTTTACCCGCAACAAATAAAACCATGTCATAATTCTTAGCAAAATTTTTGAGGTTGGG
>JBBQPP010000204.1:0-6899 GCA_038217255.1 Bacteroidales bacterium
CATATCAATTTAATAATTTGTGTCTTTTCTGTTTCTGTAGCCTGACCGCTAACGTTTTGGCGCTTGGCGAAGGTGGCGATTTTTACCACAAATGCTGATGCGGAGAACCAAACTTTGATTAACCACAAATGTGTCTACGGGGCACTGAACCGCCACTTTTGCCAAACCGCTGTTACCAGCTGGCGTTCTGTCTGTCGAGTTGTTGAAGTCCTTGTCCACCGTTAGTTTTACTGTCATTGTCGAGTTGCTTTTTTGTTGTTGGCTTGCGTGTCGGGTGTTTTAATTTTTTATTTAAAGCGTTGGAAAAAAAATTAAAATTCTTTCTTGGGAGGCAAAGGTGAAAGCTCTTTTGCAATTTTTGGTCGTGTGATGGCTTGTGTGAATTGCAAATGTGCTTACACCTGTGAGATGGCTTTTCATTTCCCAATATCGTTAAGAATGAATTCAATTTGTTTCTGCTCGTCACCTTCAAAGTCAAAAGGAATTACTTCCAAAGCCAATTCACCTTCGTAAATAAAATTGTCGAGTTTGTTAGAGAAATTGGGATTGGATGGATAAAGCAAAATAAGGGTTGGGTCAATCTTATCATTTGTGTATTTTTTCCCGTAGGCATAAAGTTGATACATATCTGCTTGTGAAATATCATAGTTTCTCTTTTCAGCAAACTGGTTCAGTAACTTCCATTTGGTGTCAACAATTTTTGTTCTGGCTTTATCTTTATTTATTACGATGTCAGGTTTTAAACCAAATATTTGTTTCTCAACTTTTACTCCAAGATTATTTGTCCTGTGATTTATGAGGAAGTATGATTTGTCTTGAAGTTTGATTCTATATCCGTCAGAATATTTTGCAAATAAGTGAGCAATGTAGTCTTCAAATATTCTTTCCATCGGAAAGAGTATTGCCATGTTCAAATTGTCGCCTTTGAAGTTGGTAAAAGATTTATTTGTTAGAAATATTTCCGACCATAATAAAAGCATTTTATATTTTGATAAAAGCCGGTTTGACGATTGCACTTTTTCCAAATCCCCTTTAATGTTTGAAGAAGTTTCAACTTCTTCAAGATGAGAAAGGACTTTATTTATTGAGTAATAACTGCTATAGCTATTTGTCAGTTTCATCAACTTAAGCAAAGTAGTTTTCACTAACCTGTTTGCTGGGATGTCGGGCGAATATTCCGAAAACTCACAATAGAATTTGGATTTGTCAGCGAAGTTGAATTTTATGTTCTGATTAATTATCAATTTGCCTTTCAAGTATGGAATATTTTCTTCTTTCAGAACATAATCCGATTTTACACCATGATTAAAAACTGTTTCCGCTTCACTAATGAAAGATTTAATAAACACTTCAAGAATTGGAAAATTTTTTTGTGTTTCAATGTGAGCCTTACTGATATTCACGAATGGAGAATTTTTGAGATGCCTCAGCATTTTCAAAAAAATCTTTTTTGTTTCGTCAAGTTCCCCTTTTATTGTTGTTTTTCCAGTGTGTATTTTCGGAAGAATTTCTAAATGCATTCCGTCTTTAGTTTCAATAACGCCAACATAATTTTTGACTTTAATTTGCTTCTTTTTTCCTTTAGCAAATAAGGCAAAAGGCTTTTCACTGTCTTTAGAATCGTCTTGATTTTGAGAAATGTATTTGTGAATGCTATTGAAGTGTGTAACTGGAAGATAGAGTTCTTCCAATGTACTAACTTCATTGTTTTCGTAATCGTCTGCTGAACGAATTACGCCATACTCACAAATATGAAATGTTTCCTTTTTCAATGTATGCTCAGTTTATTTTTTGGTATAAATTGAAGTGAAAAACTCCTTTGAGATTTCATTAAACTTGCCTTCAACAAGTTTTAGATTGAGTTGATAAATTGTTTTATCGTCAAATTCATCAGTGTTATTGCCAAATAGAACTGTTGGAGTGTTTGCTTTTTTCTCCTGAACAATTCTTTCATCATCTGTTTTGCCCCAACCCTTATTATCACCCAATACAAGTCGAATTTTTTCATAATCACCGTAAAAATATTCTTCAAGCAATGGGATTATTTTGTTCCTTAAAACTCCACACAAATCATTTTTACTTTTAACATCAAGCATATAAGCGTGACCAATTAAGTGATCTTTGTCAAGCAAAAATTCAATTCTTTGATTTATTGTTTCCAATAATTTTTGAAGATTTATTCCTTCAATATCCAAAGGAAGTGTAGTTGGGTCGGATGTGTATTCAATGAACGTGAATCTTCTTCTTAATGCGGTATCAATGAGTGCTATTGATCTGTCAGCAGAATTCATTGTTCCGATAATATAAACATTGCTCGGAACTCCAAACATTTCTTTATCGTTAATTCCAGAATAAGTCAGCTTTATTTTCAAGGCTTCGTCTTTCCCGATTCGTTTTGAATCTTCAATCAGAGTAATTAACTCACCAAATATTTTTGAAATGTTTCCCCGATTTATTTCATCAATAATCAAAATAAAGTTTTTATTCGTGTTGTCTTCTTCTTCTATTTTCAGCTTGTATTTTTCTGTGATGTATTTAGCAATTGCAGTCGAATAAGGTTTCCAATCATCAACAATTCCGTTCTCCATGTAGTTCTGAATTACCTTTTTAGTAACAGTCATTTCAGTTGCTGTTTTTGTTTTTGGAACTGCAACACAACTTCCATTGGAATTTATTCTGATTGTAAATGGCTTACTGTGTTTGATAGTTTTTAGCTCTAATAAATTTCCTGATTCGGTGATGTCAGAAATAAAATCGCTGTAAACAGAATCGAATTTTTTGATTGATTTTTTCTCACTTGCTTTCATGCAAAGCTTTTTGAAAACCCCGTCTTCAATGCTATATTCAACATTGCTTCCATTTACACTTGGTTTTATTCCTTCAATGAATTCTTCATAAGAATAAGATTGATGAAAAGTAACGAATTGAATTTGCCCATTTTTTACCAACTCATCAAATTCTTCTTTGGCTGCTTTCCTGTTTGTAGGATTTGCTTTTTCCGCATCAATCAATTCTTGCAAATCTTTTCCTGTTGCAATTGCAAGAGCATGATTTATTGCGTTATGAGTCTTACCTGTTCCAGGAGCACCATAAAGAATTTGATTCAGTGGATATTTTTTGTTGTTTATATTTATTTCAATTACTGGTGCATCAAAAAATGTCGGATCGTTTGAATTGCTTGGATTTATTGCAATGAAGTCATCATTTTCTGTAAATGTTTTGTCGGTCTTTGCAATTTTATAAACTTCAAAAACATCAGAATTGTTCTTCTTTATAATTATGATTTTATCATCTTCCACTAATTGACCTTTGAGATCAAGTGCTTCACCATCAAAAGTCAGTTGAGCATATTCATAATTGTTTTGACTGTTGGGTCTAATAATTATGTTGCAGTTTTTCCCGTTGCAAATCGCTTTGTATTTATATTTCCAATTATTGAAATATTGACTTCTTAAAACGACTGGTAAAATATCTTTTACATCTTCAACATTTTTTTGAAAAGGTCTATTTTTCCCAACGATATTTTTTAATGCCTTCAGCATTAAAACTGCACTCACATCTTTCAAGTAAGGGTCGGTTAACTTCAAACTTGATTTTAGTTTTTTCGCTACAGTTGAATACTGTGCTGCGTTTGTGTAAGATTTTATTGCCATAATTATAGTTGATATGAATTAAGAAAGTGTTTAACTACATTTTTTGCCAAATCAACTGGAACAGCGTTCCCAATCAATCTGTATTGTGATGAATAAGGTAATTTTATTTTTGTTGCTTCTTTAGAAAAGGTATCAGGAAACCCTTGCAAGCGAAACCCTTCAAGTGGTGTTATTCTTCGAATTGGTTCCTTCTTCAAATTAATTGAAGGCCTTTCAAATGGGTTTTTACTTCCAATGTATGCAGCGCTGTAATAGTTATCTTGATTTGCTCTGTGCCACTTAGACATTGATGCAGTTAATGGTCTTGCAATTGCATTGTCAATTTCTACATTGCCTGCCCACTTTGGATTTTTATACAATACCGTATTTCTTGTTTTTGTTGGGATGAAATGTTTTTCATCTACTGCTTTCTTTTCAAGTAAATGCCATGCAGTAGGATATTTTGCTTTTCTCAATTCAATCTCTGGAGGTGGAGCCAACTCAATAAAATCTGAAAGGTCTTTTCTTATTCCGCAAAAAAACATTCGTCTCCTGTTCTGTGGTAAACCGTAATTTGACGCAAGTAGATCCCAGACATGTAGGTTGTAACCTTCTCCAATTTCTTGCAAAGCCAAAGTCATTTCGCTTAACAGTTCACCTTTGTTAATCGTTGAAAGTTTCTGCACATTTTCAAGAACGAAATATTTTGGACTGTAAAAATCTATGATGTCTAAAATATTAAAAAAGAGTTGACCTCTTTCATCATTCATTCCCTTTCTGTAACCAACATTTGAAAATGACTGACAAGGAAAACCGCCAAACAATAAGTCAAAATCTTCAACCTTTATGCCCTTTTTATTTTTTTTTGTCTTGATATCTTTTGCATCTTCTATTCTTTGAATGCCGTTAGATTTTTTTGTTTTATTGTAAAGTTCTCTTGCTTGCTTGTCAATTTCACAATATGCAACATGCTTAAAGTTGAAGGACGTACTTCTTAAACTTTCCACCGCTGTTCTAAAACCACCAATGCCAGCGAACAAATCAAAATATTTTATAGTCGTTTTTTTAGAATTCATAAATGCGATTCAAAACTTTATTTAATGCTTTCCCTAATACTTTTCCTAATATTGGACTTACAGCGTTTCCAATTTGTCTATACCATTCGTTAGGACTTCCTAAGAAAAAATAATCGTCTGGGAAACCTTGAATTCTTGCTGCTTCTCTCGGTGTCAAGCCTCTTGCTGCGAATGGATGAATATACATGTGGCAATCGTAATACATGTGCGCTGTGATTGTCTTTGATGGTTCATTAGGCCGCAACTTAAAAAACTTATCTTTGAAAATATCTTCTCTGTTTAGATATGGATTGATGTCAGCAATACTTTCTGAATCTGAACCCTCGCCTTGCTTTAGCAGTCCATAGATTTCTATATCTCTTTCGTTATTGAATTTACTTTTATGATTTAATAACGGGGCTTCAAGGTTTCTTGTAGTGTTAATAAAATTGGAATAAGCAGAATTATTTGTTCTGAAATCTCCGAATGTAAAACCCCAATCGCGGCTTTCGGAATGTGTTGAGTTTCTTTCTGTCTTTGCTTTCAATCTTGGTAAATCTGAAATTGAATCCCACAAAGTAAAGTTTACTTTACCTTTTTCTGATTGTATAGCAGTATTAAATATGTTGTAAAGTTCAAAAGAAATATTTTCGTGTTTATCACTGATTCCTAAAATGAAAACACGCTTGCGATTTTGTGGAAATCCAAAATCCTTTGTGTTTAATCTAAATGGGTAAAGTGTGTATTTTATTTTTGCGAAGTCCATCTGAATTTCGTCTACGTGTTCCAAAATACCTTCAACATTCTCCAAAAGAAAAATATCTGGAGAAGCAAGTTTGACTGTGTGAACGTAAAATTTGTAAAGTTGATTTCTATGGTCATTCTCTTGTCGCTGTTTGTTAGCGTTGCTGAATCCTTGACAAGGTGGTCCGCCAACAACCAGTGGGGTCTTTTTAAACTCAAATTCTTTTGTTACTTCTCTGATGTCGTCATTTATTATTTGTTCATCTTTTAAATAAGGTCTGTTGAAATGATAAGTGAGGAGTGAAGATTTGTCTTTGTCAAGTGCTAAATCGGAAACTAAACCAGCTTGCTCTAATCCAATTGAAAGTCCACCCGCACCGCAAAAAAGGTCAATGAACTTAAAAGCGTTTTTATGTTCAGAATTAAATTGCAACTCCGTTGCAATTTTGTTTTTGAAATAGGCAACAATTTTCTCTTGATGGAATTGCTTGTCAAAAGTTTTGTCTGTGAACTTTATTTTTCTGAATTCATTTTTGATTTGAGAAAGGAAATAATCAAGCTGGTCTGTATTTAGTGTTTCTGTAATCTTTGGTTGTTTCCACGAAGTGTAGTCCTTAAGTAAACTGATTTGCGGTTCCTCAACTACTCTTATTGCTGTGTCTGCGGTATATTTGTATGCCATGTTATTGTTTTTATCAGTTACTTTCTTTTTTGTGTAAAGTATTTCACTTTATCTTCGGCTACCTTCAAAATTGAAATGTCCGCATCTTCTTCTAAAATTCTGTAAGCGAACTGGTCGCTTAGAAACTCTTGAGTTAAATACTTTTCGTCTTGATTAAAGATTTTCGCAATACTTATTATCTGTTCCTTTGTTGGTTGTCTTTCGTTGCGCTCAATTTTACCAAGTAATGATGGATCAATGTCAAGTTGAGCTGCAATTTTTCTTATTGGAAGTCCTTCGGTTTCTCTCAAACTTCTAATGTATTCTCCGAATGATGTAACAACTTTTTTCATTTTGATTATTATAATTCGAAACAAAAGTAAGGACTTATTTTGAACGGACAAATAATGTCCTTATAAAAATTATGAACAATTTCCTAATTCAAATCGAAGTCGATATAGCGTTGGCAAAAAATGGCTCTTTTGCAGTTGCAGAAGGGTAGGTTTGGTGCGGCTGAGCAACTGCAAATGTGCCATTTGTGGGCTGCCAAAGAATTTCGATTTTTTTTGTGCGGTGGGTAAAAAATTAAAACACGAAGCGGTCGGCTGTCGTGCCGGCAAAAGTCTGCCTGTTGGTCGATATTTATTCCAATATTTTCGATGTCTAAGGGTCAAGTTTAATGGTTGCCGTATCGGTCTTTACACGGTCACGCAAACTGTCAAATGAGAACTGTTTTGACTTAATGAAAGTGTCGACAATTTTGTCATTGTCCATTTGTTCGTCAACCTTAATAGCAAACTCAGTCAA
>JBBQPP010000205.1:0-6886 GCA_038217255.1 Bacteroidales bacterium
AAAGAGCCACTAATGGGACTCGAACCCACGACCTGCTCATTACGAATGAGCTGCTCTACCAACTGAGCTAAAGTGGCTTTTGTTAAAATCTTATACTGTTCTCCAATCACTTTTTAAAGATACAGGAATCAGCAAAAAAACAATACTAAATATATCAATATATTAATTACAGAAAAACTGTGTTCGATAATATGTCGCAAGTTTTTCTATTTTTGCACAAAAATATAAAAATGACAGACATGAAAGAAGCAGAAATCCATACCTCGAAAGGAGTAATGAAATTGAAATTTTATGAGGAGGATGCTCCAAAAAATGTGGCTAATTTTATTAAGCTCTCAGAATCGGGTTTTTACGATGGTCTGACTTTTCACAGGGTAATTCCAAACTTTGTAATCCAAGGAGGTTGTCCGGATGGAACAGGTGCAGGAGGACCTGGTTATACAGTAGATTGCGAACTTGATGGGAAAAATCAGTATCATGAAAGAGGAGTGCTTTCAATGGCTCATGCAGGAAGAAACACAAATGGATCACAATTTTTTATTTGTCACAACAGACAGGGTACCCAGCATTTGGACAGGCATCATACTTGTTTTGGTAAAGTTTATGAAGGATTGGAAGTGATTGATAAAATCAGGCAGGGAGATGAAATTGAAAAAATTGTAATTGTCGAAGTATAATGGGTTTTATAAAAAGAACTGAGGGAGGAAATGATTTAAACATTTCCTCTTTTTAATTTAAAGTAGAACGATTTTAATATTTTTGACATTGTTTTGTATTTTATTCAAGAAAAGCGATGATAAAAGAATTTCAATATACATTTAAAGAATTAGGAATTGAAAGGGAAGACATTGGAGTTTTAATGGGTTTTGATGATGGCGTAATTCCGGAACCTTTTTCTGAATTAATTGATTTTGCACTAAATAATGTCCCAACTAAATGCAGAATCAGAGGAGGTTACAAAATTTTCAATTCAGATGAATCACATATCAATAAAAATACAATTAGCATTGGAGAACACGTTTTTAATCCATCGAAAATTGTGGTTACTCAATTTAAAAATGCCAGTTCGTTTTGTTTGTTTATTTGCACAGCCGGCCCTGAAATATCGCAATATTCAAAAGAAATCTCAGATAATGGCGATTCTATTTTAAGCTATATTTACGATATTATTGGCTCTGTAATAGTTGAAAAAGCAACTGATAAAATTCAAAAATCGCTGGAAATTAATTGTCAAAAATCAGGATTAAAAATTTCGGACAGGTTTTCACCAGGTTACTGCGAGTGGAGTGTTTCGGAACAAAAAATGTTATTTTCCCTTATGCCTGAAAATTTTTGTGGGATTTCTCTTTCTGAATCATCATTAATGTCGCCTATAAAATCGGCGAGTGGAATTATTGCCATTGGAGATAGTCTTGAACAAAAGGGTTATCAATGTCATTGGTGTGCTGAAAAGAACTGTATTTACGGCAAAATTAAACGCAAGAAAAAGATTTGAAAAAAACCAATAAAACTGTTGGATAATTCATTAGTAAAATCTTTATTTGTTAAAGTTTTGAATTGGAAAGCAATTTACATTGTATCAATCAAATACATATTTTTAAACAATTTTTTTTAAAACTTTATTTCAATCTACCAAAATCGTTATGAGTAGTAATAAACCAAGGGTAATAAAAGATTATAACAAACTCGACAAAGACCTTCAGCAACAAATTAAACTTGTTTATGCCGATGGTTTTGCCGAAAACCTCATCCATTTTTTTGATAAAAATGGATTAAAAATCACAGTTCTCCCATTTGAAACCGAAGATAAATATTACATGCTTCGGATGACAGAAAATGAAGCAGTCCAGATTGTTGACGACGACGATGATTTCGATGACGATGGGTTCTTGAAGACCGAAGTTAAACAGGATTATGAGGACAAATATGCTGATATGGATCACATTGCTGATCAGATAACGGACGAAGATGACGATGTCAGCAATGATGATGATGGTTCGGATGACGATGATTAATCGGTACTAAGAATATTAAAATAAGAAAAGGGTTTGCAATGGCAAACCCTTTGTTCTAATATTTGTGGTTGGTAATCTTTTGAGAGTACTGCTATACTCTCCTCTATAAAATGTTTTATTGCAAAAGGTCTTTTACTTTTGTTGAGATATCTTTTCCATCGGCAAGACCTGCTAATTGTTTTGATGCAGCTCCCATCACTTTACCCATATCTTTGATTGAAGTTGCACCCAGTTCGGCAATTATTGATTTAATTTTATTGGTCAACTCTTCATCAGAAAGTTTAGCCGGTAAATATTTTTCGAAAACCGCTACCTGGAACATTTCCTGTTCGAATAAATCGGTCCGGTTTTGTTGTTTATAAATGGCAGCCGATTCAGATCCCTGTTTTGCAAGTTTTGCAATAATTTTTAAAACTTCGTCATCGTTTAATTCACTGCCTGCACCTTTTGTCGATTTTGCTTCAATTATCACTTTTTTGATGCTCCGCAGGGCTTCAAGTTTTTCCTTTTCGCGGGCTTTCATGGCCGCTTTAATTTCATCATTTATTTTATCAGCGAGTGTCATAATTGTATTTTTTTAATCCACATTTTTGTAGATATAATTGTTTTTATCTGATATTTTATTTTCGCTTGATACGGAGAAGCTTGATTTTTGTTTTTTGAAACGAGGATCGTTCATGCGGAGTTGCCTGCGCAGATATGCAGGGATATTCTCCAGATTGTCAACGTCTTCCTCGCTCATTGCCGTATAATCTTTTTCAGTAGGTTTTTTGTTGTAACCATGGCGTTCTTTTAAAGTTCCCGGGTATAATGCTTCAAATTCATTTTCCTCGCGTAGTTTTTCCTCTTCAATGTTGAATTCAATGAATTTCTGATCCGTTGCAATTATTTCCTTTTTTATTGGTTTGCCAGGAACAACAATGTTTTTAACTGGTTCGGGTTCAACAAGTTGATGCTTTTCCCAGTTCAATTGCAGTTCTGTGTTTAGTTCAGGAATACTTTTCGTGCTAAAACCAGTTGCAATAATCGTTACCGAAAGTTTATCCTCAAGTGCTTCATCTTTGCCATTTCCCCAAATCAAGTCGGCATCAAAACCTGCTTTATTTTGAACAATATCAGTAATTAATCCTACTTCATCCATTGTAACTTCTATGTTTCCAGAAGTTATATTCAAAAGGATATTCCTTGCCCCGCGAATGTCGTTGTTATTTAAAAGTGGTGAATTCAAAGCGCTTTCTACAGCTTCGACAGCACGGTTTTCTCCAGTTGCAATTCCGGTTCCCATAATTGCCAATCCACTTTTCCGCATCACCGTTTCCACATCAGCAAAATCAACATTAATATACCCCGGAACAGTTATAATCTCTGCAATCCCTTTTGCAGCAGTGGCAAGCACATTGTCCGCTCGGGAAAAAGCCTCAGAAATACCAAAGTCGCCATACATTTCGCGGATACGTTCATTATTGATTACAAGCAATGAATCGACATAACTTTCAAGTTCAGCAATACCTTCGGCAGCTTGTTTGATCCTGCGGCGACCTTCGTTACGGAAAGGAATTGTAACAATGCCCACCGTCAAATATCCAGCTTCACTACATGCTTTTGCAATTACAGGAGCAGCTCCGGTTCCGGTTCCACCACCCATTCCGGCGGTAATAAAAACCATTTTCGTACCGTTAGCTAGAACTTTTTTTACGTCTTCAATATTTTCAATTGCCGCTTCTCGGCCAACTTCGGGTTTATTACCAGCACCCCGGCCTTCGGTCAATGATGCACCTAATTGTACACTAACTTCAACCGGGCTTGATTCCATTGCCTGGGCATCGGTGTTGCAAATGATAAAATCCACATCGCGGATTCCTTGCTTGTGCATGAAATTAACCGCATTTCCACCGCCTCCACCAACGCCAATCACTTTTATTTCAGCGCCGCGGCTCTTTTTTATTTCAAAATTTGCTAATTTTTCCTCCATGTCGTTTTGTTTTTTTGTTATCCGGGATATATTACATTGCATCGTCCTCTACGTCATCTTCAAACAATTTCCCCAACCCAAAATTTTTAAAGAACCAGTTGTCAACGCTTGCTTCAGGGACTGGTTTGGGTTTTTTTTGTTTTTTTTGTTTTTTCGTATTGTTTCCTTTTAAACGATCAAAGAATGGGGCAGTTTTCACAACAACCTTTTCCTCAGCTTTAACGGGTCTACTTTTAACTTCGAATTCAATATCGACTTCCTCTTTCTTAAAAGTCAATTCGAAAATGTCCTCTTCTTTTTCAACCAAATGTTCCTCTTTTTCGAGTTGAGGTTTTAAACCAAATTTTTCAGGTTCAACTTTTGGTTGAAGTGTTTGATTTGGATTGGTAATAAATCCGGTTGCCAGAATCGTAACACTGATACTGTCGTCAAGCGTTTCGTCGTAACCGTTTCCCCAAATAATTTCGGCTTCCTGCCCGGCACGTTCCTGCAAGGTTTCAATTATTTCCCCAATTTCTCCTATTGTTATTTCCTGTTTACCTGAAATAATATTCAGTAATATATTTTTTGTTCCATAAATATCGTTACTGTCAAGAAGTGGTGATTCAAGTGCCAGGTTAACCGCTTCCATTGCTCTACCTTCGCCGATTGCATAACCCGTACCCATAATGAAAACATTACTTTTCTGCATTACAGTTTTCACATCTGCATAGTCGATATTTACATTTCCATGAACTGTTATGATTTCGGCAACACCTTTTACGGCAGTCGTAATTATATTGTCGGCCATTTTAAATGCCTGTCGTGTTGGCAAATCGCCATAAATGTTATGTAAGCGTTGGTTGCTGATAACGAGCATACTGTCAACATATTCGCCAAGTTTTTTAATTCCTTCCATAGCCTGGCCGTAGCGCTTTTTGCCTTCGGCAGGGGAGGGGATAGTTACCACCGCAATAGTCAAAATGTCGAGTTCGCGCGCGAGGCCTGCAATAACAGGAGCTGCACCGGTACCTGTACCGCCGCCCATTCCTGCCGCAATAAAGAGCATTTTTGTATTGTCTTTCAATACATTTTTTAATTCTTCATAGCTTTCGCGGGCTGCTTGTTCGCCCATTTCAGGTTGGTTGCCGGCACCTCGTCCTTCGGTCAAAGTAATCCCCAATTGGATTTTAACTGGAACAATGCTTGTATCAAGGGCTTGCGAGTCGGTATTACAAATAATGTAATCGACTCCAGTGATTCCTTGTTCGCACATATGACTCACTGCATTACATCCACCGCCGCCAATTCCAATCACTTTAATGATTGATGATGAGGTTTTTGGAAATTCGAAGTTTACTAATTTATCTGTCATATCTATCTCATTTTATTTCAGTGGAACATCTTCATTATCGTCTTCAACCAAATCGAGAACCCCTTGCACAACTTTATTGAACCATGGGGACAATTTTCCGGGTTCTTTTGGTTTTTTGATTTTTTGAGGTTTTACTTTAGGAACCTCTTCTTCAATAGAACTATTTTCGGCAGCCATATTTAACAATCCAAGTGCCGTAAAATTATCGTTGTTTTGAAATTCTTTGTGCTTTTCATGCAAACCCAGCACTAAGTTGCCTTTTCTGGCATCAAGTCCGGTGCGAAATTTAACCAACGAAATTATATTGTCGAGATTGGAAGTTCCGCCCGTTAAAACTATTCCAGCACCCAGATGATCGCCAACACCCGATTTTTCAATCTGAAAATTCACGCTGTCGATAATTTCTTCAACACGCGCCTGGATAATGAATGCAAGGCTTTTAAAAGAAATTTCCTTTGGTTCCCAACCATTGTGCCCCGGGATTGTAACTACTTTCTGGTCATCGGCAAAGTCCCCAAGTGCCTGACCGTATTGAACTTTTAGTTGTTCGGCCCATTTCAATAAAATGGAACAACCTTCCTTTATATCGTTTGTAACAACTTCGCCCCCAAATGGAATGACAGCGGTGTGAATTAGATTATTGTCAAAGAAAACTGCCATGTTGGTTGTCCCGCACCCAATATCGAGAACGATAACGCCCATTTCTTTTTCGTCTGAAGTAAGCACTGCTTCAGCAACTGCCAATGTTGAAAGTGTGATTTTCCGCAGTTTTACATCTAGTTTGCCGAAAACCCGGAGCAAATTTACCCAATAACTGTTTGGCATAACGAGCAGTTTGAAATTGGCTTCAACTTTTCGCCCGGTGCTGCCAACAGGGTTTTCAATGGGCTCATTGTCAATTACAAACGAAACCGGGATAATTTCAACAAGTTTATAGCCTTCCTCAATTTCAGAAATTCGCGCTTGCTCATATAAACTGTCGATATCCGATTTGCTCACAATCCCGTCATCCGACGTAAATTTTGTCCTTTCAAAGTGAACCGTTTTCATGTGCTGTCCTGCGTATGCAACATGCACTTCTTCAATGTGTTCATTGATTTTCGATTCTAAAATTTCAAGCAACTCCTTTACCGTAGCCGCAACTTCATCGATATTGAAAATGATGCCCCTCCTGATTCCCTTGGCAGGAACTTTGGCAACACCAGAAATTTCCATTTTTCCTGCCTCATTATTAGAGCCCGCAATGGCCACTATTTTTGAAGTGCCAATATCAATTACTACCGAAAGTTTATTTTTTGAAGCCATAACCTATCTTCTTTTTGCAACAACCTGATTATTATATTTCAAACTTATTTTTTCATAATCGTCCCAGTTATTTTTTGCCAGGACCTGTTTATAAAATTCCCTCATTACATTCAGTTTCCAGCGGTAATTATCCGTATCTCCGAGTTCAATAATATGAGCACCCACCAAAGGAATTAACAAAACATCTCCATCTTCCTCAACATAAATCTGTTCTATTTGCGCATTCCAGAAATCGTTGTC
>JBBQPP010000206.1:0-6876 GCA_038217255.1 Bacteroidales bacterium
AAAAGCGATTGAACAGCAGCCTTTTGAATTTGCATTTTATTCTTTTTAACTTCCAGAAATGAGGGTTTGATACCAAAAGATAAAGCCAGCTCGCGCACAACCCTGTGCGAATGGCATTTTGCGTAAACCGGTATATTTGAGCGGTATGCAGCAAGGTAACGAGCAGTTTTACCTGTTGTTGTTGAAGTAACAATCGCGCAGTTTTCAAGTTCTTTGGCAGCCCGGATTGCCGATTGCGCCAGATATGCAGGTATTTCATTTTTTATTGGTGGCAATATCACATCATACCGTTTATCACGATCGGGTTCCACTTCCTTAGCAATCCTTACCATTGTTTCAATGGCTTCAACCGGGTATTTTCCGTATGCGGTTTCGCCACTGAGCATAATTGCATCAGTGCGCGAATATACAGCACCGGCAACATCGCTTACTTCAGCGCGTGTTGGCCGCGGATGCTCAATCATTGAATGAAGCATTTGGGTGGCAATTATCACTGGTTTCTTTTGCAGGATTGCCTTGCGGATTAAATTGCGCTGAACAGTAGGGATTTTTTCGCCAGGCAGTTCGATGCCCAAGTCGCCTCTTGCAACCATAATTCCATATGCATCAACAAGAATTTCATCAATATTTTTAACACCTTCCAAATTTTCAATTTTGGCAATAATTTTTATTGGGCTGTTGTGTTTGTCCAGCAATTTCTGTACATCCTGAACATCTTTCCGGTTCCGGACAAATGAATGGGCAATAAAATCGAGTTCTTGTTCAGCGGCAAATGCAATAAATTCCTTGTCTTTTTCTGAAATTGACGGAAGCTTTATTTTTATTCCCGGAACATTTACGCTTTTGTTATTTTTCACTATGCCGTTGTTGTCAACGGTACAAAGCAAATAATCTGTAAACTTCTCTTTAACGGTGAATTTAATTTCGCCATCATCAATTAAAATATTGTCACCAACATGTAGATCGGCAACAAACTTCCTGAAGTTCACGCAAATATTGGTAATATCGGATTTGATTTTTTGAAACGAAAAAAGAACGTCCTGTCCTTTTATTAATTCAGTTAAAGGTTGCAGTTTACAAGTGCGTATTTCAGGACCTTTCGTATCAATCATTATCGCGATTGATTTCGAAACCGACCGAATATTTTTTATAAGTTCAAGTCCACCCTCAGGTGTTATATGCGCTGTATTTATGCGGGCAACATTCATCCCTGCTTTATACAAAGATTCAATAAATGGTATATCACACCTTTGGTCCGATATTGTTGCTACAATTTTAGTCTGTCTCATTTTGATATAAATTAGACCTCAAAATTAGAATTTAAAATTGCCTTAAACTGAATTTGAATAGAATGTGAAGTTAAGATTAAACTTATTTACAAGTAGTTTAAATTCAAAATCAAAAAATCTGCAGTTTATGAATTATACAATTTACCATTTATTTAAGAAAACTCAAAACAGCTAAACGGTATGAATCGAGGCCAAACCCCATGATACAACCTTTGCATACAGAACCAATCAGCGATTTGTGCCTGAAATCTTCACGCGTCAGCGTATTCGAAATGTGAACTTCAACAACTGGAGTTTTGACACCTGCAATAGCATCACGAATTGCCACTGAAGTATGCGTATAAGCACCTGCGTTAATAATAATTCCATCGGTATTAAAACCAAACTCATGAATTTTATTAACAATTTCCCCTTCAATATTCGACTGATAACATTCAAAATCGATATCTGAAAAGACACTTTTAATCGAATCGAAATACTTTTCAAAACTTTCGGAACCATAAATACTTGTTTCGCGAAGTCCTAATAAATTGAGGTTGGGTCCATTAATAATTATAATTTTCATCTTAAAATTAATTTTATTTTTTGTTATTTTTAAATATACTGTTTTTTTTGAACTCAATAAATTCAATAATAATAGGGATCTTGGCCATTTCGAAATTAATATTTTTTATAGTAACTTTATAAAATGCTAAACGTAATGAAACATACAATTGGTTAAGTTAACAAGAACATTGTTTTTGAGCCATTGAAAAAGATTAAATGTACAATTAAAAAAAGAAAGCTATGAACTGGGAGGAAGGAAAAAAAGGTTTTGAGAGCTATTTAAAACTTGAAAAATCATTATCACAAAATTCTGTATCGGCATATATTAATGATATTAATAAGCTGATTAATTATTTGAATAAGAACCACAGTAAAGTTACTCCGTTAAAAGTAAAACTTGAACATTTAAAAGGTTTTATTGAATGGTTGAACCAACGGGAAATTAGTCCGCGGACACAGGCACGTACAATTTCGGGGATAAAATCATTTTATAAATATTTGTTGATTGAAGGTAGAATTACAAGTGATCCGACTGCACTTATGGAATCGCCTAAAATCGGCAGAAAGCTGCCCGAGGTATTATCGATGGAAGAGATCGACAGCCTGATTGATGCCGTTGATTTAAGCAAAGCGGAAGGCCAGCGAAACAAAGCCATGCTTGAAACTTTATACAGTTGTGGTTTGAGGGTTTCTGAACTTGTGGGACTAAAAATTACAAACCTGTTTTTTGAGCAGGGATTCATAAAGGTTGAAGGAAAAGCGGGAAAGGAACGTCTGGTGCCGGTGAGTGGAAAGGCAATCGAAGAAGTTGGAAAGTATTTAAGTGAATACCGGAAAAAATTAAATGTGGCCAAAGACAGTGAAAATATCCTGTTTTTAAACCGGCGTGGAAGGAAACTAAGCAGGGTAATGATTTTTACCATTATTAAAAACCTGGCAGAGAGTATTGATTTACAAAAAAGTATCAGTCCGCATACATTCAGGCATTCATTTGCATCTCATTTAATTAATGGCGGTGCTGATTTACGCGCTGTTCAGGAAATGTTAGGCCACGAATCGATTTTAACTACTGAAATTTATACGCATTTGGACAAGGATTATCTAAAAAGCACAATCCAGCAGTTTCATCCCAGATCTTAAGTTTCACATTTTCTGGTAAGAATAACAGTTTGAATCAGGCATAAATAAGATGCTAATTTGTGTTTAGTAATATGAAATTTACAAATGCAAACTTTGCTAAATTTTGATTGTTAATATATTGTTTAATTGGTGAGCAATTAATGGTATATCAATTCCAATGACACTTCAAACAGGATTAAAAAGTTATTTTTGTGTACCGATTTTTATAAGAAAAAAATATTTTACAAATTATTTATTACACAACTATGAAAAAATTGAATTTATCGAAGTACGGTATTCAAGACGTGCAAGAAATTGTTTATAATCCATCTTTCGAGCTACTTTTTGAAGAAGAGATGAAACCTGATCTCGAAGGTTTTGAAAAAGGTCAACTTACTGAATTGGATGCAGTAAATGTTATGACAGGTATTTATACAGGTCGTTCACCAAAGGACAAATTTATTGTTAAAAATGCAGCTTCGGAAAAAAACATGTGGTGGACAACACCTGGTTCTCCGAATGATAACAAACCAGTTTCAGAAGAAGCATGGAAATACCTAAAAAAAATTACTGCTGAACAATTATCCGGTAAAAGATTATTTGTTGTAGACACATTCCTTGGTGCCAATGAAAACTCACGGTTGAAAATTCGTTTTATAATGGAAGTGGCCTGGCAGGCTCATTTTGTAAAAAACATGTTCATCCGTCCAACGGAAGAAGAATTGGAAAACTTCGGAGAACCTGATTTTGTTGCAATGAATGCCTCTAAAACTACAAATGATCGTTGGAAAGAATTTGGTATGAACTCAGAAGTATATACTGTTTTTAACCTTGAAGAAAAAATGCAGGTTATTGGTGGTAGCTGGTACGGTGGAGAAATGAAAAAAGGTATGTTCGCCATGATGAACTACTACCTTCCATTAAATGGAATGGCTTCAATGCACTGTTCTGCAAATGTTGGAAAAGATGGCGATGTAGCTATTTTCTTCGGTCTTTCTGGTACTGGTAAAACTACACTTTCCACCGACCCAAATCGCCAGTTAATTGGAGATGATGAGCACGGTTGGGATGATGACGGTATTTTTAACTTTGAAGGCGGATGTTACGCGAAAACTATCAAATTAGATAAAGAAGCTGAACCGGAAATTTATGGTGCTATTAAACGAGATGCCCTTCTTGAGAACGTAACTGTTGATGCAAATGGTAAGATTGATTTTAATGATGGTTCGGTAACTGCCAACACTCGTGTTTCTTACCCAATTTACCACATCGAAAATATTGTAAAGCCAGTTTCTAAAGCTGGTCACGCAAACAAAGTTATTTTCTTAACTGCCGATGCATTTGGTGTATTGCCTCCAGTGGCTAAATTGACTCCAGAGCAAACCAAATACCACTTTTTGAGTGGATTTACAGCAAAATTAGCGGGTACTGAGCGCGGTGTTACTACTCCACAGCCTACTTTCTCAGCTTGTTTTGGTGCTGCTTTCCTTTCACTTCACCCAACTAAATACGGTCAGGAATTGGTGAAAAAAATGGAAGCTCACGGTGCTGAAGCTTACCTGGTTAACACAGGCTGGAACGGCTCAGGAAAACGTATTTCAATTAAGGATACACGAGGTATTATTACTGCAATTCTTGATGGTTCAATCGAAGGTGCACCAACCAAAAATCTTCCTGTTTTCAACCTGGAAATTCCAACTGAACTGAAAGGTGTAGATACGAAAGTTCTTGACCCACGCGATACTTATGCCGATGTGAAAGAATGGAACGAAAAAGCTGCTGATTTGGCTGGTCGTTTTATTAAGAACTTCGAGAAATACACTGATAATGCAGAAGGTAAAGCCTTAGTTGCTGCTGGTCCTCAATTAGGATAATTTTTTTGAAATTATATGCAAAACCCTTTGCCGATTGGTGAAGGGTTTTTTTATGTTTATTTTAACAACGCAACCAAAAAGCTGACTTAACCGTCTTAATGACAAAACTAAATCATGAAACAATTAATTTGTTCTATCCTATTTTTATTTATGTTGGGTTGTGATGAGCAATTGCCCGAAATTGAACTTGCAGAAATCGATCCCTACATCCAGGAAGCAAATTTTGATGATGCCGTGGAATTGTACATTCGCGAAATATTGGCTAACCCAAAACATTTCAATTACAACAATCCTAAATTAAATGAAACTGAACTGAACGAAATCCTTTCAATTTTTCAAGCTGTTTATAATTTAGAAATTCCTGAAACCGATACTGTTTTCAATTTTTACAACATTCATGCGTTGAAATGCAACGGCACAAAATCGATTGTGATGCACGTAAACTCCGAATCGCCGGAGATAATAAAACTCGCCAATGGCGAAATCCCAACCGGTAACAAACAACTAGATTACCTTATGGAAACCTACGAATTCGATTCTGTGCGAACTTCTTACAGTTACCCACAATTTGCATGGCTGTCGGTAAACACTGATAATACTTACAATCTTTTGCCCATAATCAATGAATTTGAGAAAATCCCTTCAATTGTTTTGGCTGAAAACAATGGCGGGTGTTTCGACGGCAACAATATATTATTGGAGCGTGGAGATGATAAAACCACAATCGATTTCAGCATCGGTCGTGGTAATTGCCCTGCTGGCTGCATCTACCGAAAACATTGGATTTTTGGGGTTGAAAATAGTTTGGCCAGGTTGGTAAAGGTTTATTATCGTTAATACTTCAAATTAGTGAACTATTCCACATAAAACGGCACATTCGCCGTTCCTACTTTGTTTTTTCCGTCGAAAATATAGGAAAACAAACGGTATTCGCCTTTTTCTTTTGGCGAAACGAAAAGGAGTTCGCCGCTGGAATCGGAAATTGTTTCAATTTCCACTTTTCCCGGTTCATCTTCGTGTGCGCCACCCTGACTGCGAACTTTAACTTCCTTAAGTAAATCCCATTTGTAAGTTAATTCATCGCCGTTCGGATCGGAAGCAAAAACTTTTACAGGATATTCTTTTCCCGGTTTTAGATAGATATTTTCAACTGCATTTTTGCCGTCAATTTTCATGGAATCCAATCTCGGAGCTCGGTTTTCAGGATATTCGCCTGTCCAGTAGCGCGTCAGTTCGTCAACAATTGCAGTGGCTTCGCCGGTTTTGAGGAACATGCCGTACCATGTTGGCGTGCGTTCCTGTTTTTGTCCCCACAAAAATGCGTAACCGCCCAAACACAAACCAGTCGTGTCGTTCATAATTCCACGCTGTATCCGATCATATAGTCCGGTTGCTTTTTGTGCGCTTGTTTCTTCAATCTCACGTCCCCAAGTAGTTTGCGGCCTTTCCCAGTGCCCAATTGGCCCATATTCGGTAATGGCAAACGGAATTGTAATTCCGGCGGATTTTATTTGTTCGCTCACACTACCCAATCCGCCATACACTTGCACCGATATAAAATCGAGAGTGGGGCAACGTTTGAGCACAACTTTAACCTGGTCTTTCTGAATCCCGCCCATTGGTGTTGTTGCGGGGTGGTTTGGGTCATTTTTATGTATGTAATCCACAATATCTTTTACTGCATCATAAACTTTCGGATTTACAGGTCCTTGTTTTGGACTGAGGTTCAACTCGTTGCCAACTACCCAGCATAGCAAACTCGGATGGTTTTTTAATTCTTCAATGGCTGCGATATTCCGGCGGTATTGTTTGCCAACGGCGGCTGTATCGTTATAATCGAAGCCGTGAAGTTCCTGTCCCATGCCCAAACCCATAGCAATCATTATATTATATTTATAGGCGGAATCAAGCAATTGAAGTCCATTTTGCGACCCCCAGGTTCTCAGCGAATTTCCCCCTGCATCGTGAAGCGCCGAAAGATTATTGCCACCACCGGCTCCCTTGAGCATGAAAAGTTCGCCATTTACGTAAAAGTTATATTTTCCGTC